>NZ_QJSX01000015.1 GCF_003217515.1 Deinococcus yavapaiensis KR-236
CCACTGTCGCGCAGGGCGAGAATGAGCGCTTCGGGGATGCCGCACAAACCGAAGCCGCCCACGGCGATGGTTTGGCCGTGTTGCACCACGTCCCTCAGCGCTTCGAACGCACTCCCAAAAACCTTGTTCACCTTCGCAGCATACCCGAACGCTCGTTTGGCTTCACGGGGCGCCAGGCAGGATTCAAGCCACCGAATGGCCGAGGCAACACGCCTTGGATCGAGCTTGGACTCGGACGTGCCGAGCAAGCCGTCGAGCCCGTGGGGGCAGCGAGATCGGAGGAGAACACGAGCGTCGATTCGACCCCGAGGGGAGGAGCCTTCATGGCCCGAGAAGCGAGGTCCACGTTTCGTCCTTTCGTCGCCGGGACGTTGTGGCAATCCGGCCTCTCCACGTTCGCAATTCCATGCTCGGAGGGGACCCGCGTGATCGAAGCGTGGTGGCACATTCCGAGTGGACGAACACGGGCCGCGCGAGCTCGAGCGGTCGGAAACGTCCGCGCGATGGTTCGATCCACCGCGTTCTCTGCGCCGCCAACCATGCTTCGGTCATGGCCTTCCTCCTACCTTGCAAAAGCCAGAAGGCACGGAGGAAGAACATGCGCTTGAGAACTCACATCAGTACAGCCTTGCTCGTCGGGAGCCTCGCGTTGTGCGCGAGCAGCGCAACGACGGCGCCCGCGCCGCTCGACCATCGAAGCGGCGTCCTCGAGTCGAGCCCCTTGGCCGTGACCAGCGAGCAGACAGCCAACCTGACCGTCGCCGCACCCGCCTCGTTCGACCTCACCCTCTCGACCGACAAAGTGTCCGTCATTACGGGCGCGAGCGCCACCGTGACCGTGAACCTGACTCGACAAGGCGACTTCACAGGCCCGGTCACGCTAACGCTCGGCGGCTTGCCCGTCGGCGCGAGCGCCGCCAAGGTCACGATTCCTGAAGACCGATCGAGCGCGACCTTGACGGTCCGAGCGAGCGCGACCGCGCCGCATTCCTTTCCCACCACCATCACTCTGCGGGGTACGAACGAGCAGCAAGTCGTGTCGAAAACGCTCACCGTCACCGTGCGCGGACCCGCCGGGAGCCTCGACACGACCTTCGGCGCGAGCGGTTCGCGCAGCATCGACTTCGGCGGCAAGGACGACTACGCCACGGCGATGACCGTGCAGCCCGACGGCCGCGTCCTCGTCGCCGGCCATACGCCGGGCGCGACCGGGGAAGGCCAAAACTTCGCCGTGGCGCGCCTCGACCGCGAAGGCAATCTCGACACGACCTTCGGCGCGGGCGGCAAGACGCAAGTGAACTTCGGAAGCGGCAACGACCAAGCGTACGCGGTCGCCTTGCAAAGCGACGGCAAGATTCTCGTGGCGGGCTTCGCGAGCGCCGGAAGCGCCCGGGACTTCGCCGTGGCTCGACTCGAACCGGACGGACGACTCGACACGTCCTTCGGGCAAGGCGGCAAAGTCACGGTCGCCGTGAGCACCGCCGAGGACCGCGCGTACGCGGTCCTCGTGCAAAGCGACGGTCGAATCGTCGTGGGTGGAACGAGCGACTCGCGCAGTGCGAGCGGCCTCGACTTCGCCCTCGTGCGCCTCCTCGCCAGCGGGCAACTCGACACGTCGTTCGGGCAAGGCGGCAAAGTCACGACCGCCGTCGCGAACGGCAGCGTCACCGACGCCGTGTACGCGCTCGCCGAGCAAGGCGGCGGCATCGTGGCAGTGGGCGGAGAGGCCGACTTCATGATCGCGCGTTACACGAGCGCGGGCGCGCTCGACACGGCCTTCAGCAGTGACGGAAAGATCACGGGCCTCTTCGGAAGCAACATCGGGCGGGCGCGCGACGTGGAAGTCGTGACCGTGAACGGCGAGGAGCGCCTCGTGCTCGTCGGCAACGCCGCCAACAACACGGCGGCGGCGCGCCTCAAGACCGACGGAACGCTCGACGCCGCCTTCGGAGATCCTGGCACGAGCGGCCGCAAAGTCCTCGCCGTCAGCCCGAACGACTGGGACGAGGCGACCGCGGTCGCCGTGCAAGCCGACGGCAAGCTCGTGCTCGGCGGGTGGGCGAACGACGCCACGACGACCGCCAACTTGTGCGTGCTGCGCTTGCTGCCCAACGGGCAAGTCGACTCCAGCTTCGGCGCGGCGGGCTTCACCATCGTGCCGCTGGCACCCGCCGGTAAAAACGACTTCGCGCGCGCCTTGACGCTGCAGCCCGACGACCGCGTTCCGACCGTGCGCGTTCTCGCGGCGGGCGAGCGCGTGCCGAGCTTCGCCGACTTCGCCGTCGTTCGTTTCTGGCCTTGAACGGCACAGGAGGCTTCCTTATGAATCGATTCCCCCGCTTACCGCTCGCCTCGGCCTTGCTCCTCGCGCTTCTCACCGGAAACATCGTCGGCACCGCGTCGTCCGCCGCCGCGACGGCCACCATGACGGGCATCGTGCGCAACAGCGCGGGGCAACCCGTGCCCGGCGCCTCCATCTTCGCCGGGCACACCGTCTACTTCAACACCAACCTCCTCGCGAAGAGCGGCGCGGACGGTCGTTACCGCATCGACTTGAACGGTCCCGCCGGATCGTACTACGCGGGTGGGCAAGTCACGGCGACCCTCGACGGACACCGCTACACCTTCGACTTGCTGCCCGACTCCACCGCACCGTTCAACGTCACCAAAGGCGCCGTGCGCAACTTCACGTGGAAGCTCACCGGCACGAAGCCTGACGGGCAGAAAGTCGGCGCGACCGTCACCGTGTACGCCGACTTCTTCGATCCGGGCCTGCTCGATTGGATTCCGAACATCGAGCTGATCCTCACGCCGACCGGGCCGCGCATCGACGGCAGTCCCGGCGTGGAAGTCCGAGGAACGATCAAGCAAACGCCCGACGGGCAAGAAGGACTCGTCGACGTTCCCCTCGGACGGTACGCGATTTCCGCTCGCTACGTGCCGAAGGGCGGCTCGCCGGTCAAGCTGACGATTCGCGCGCGCAACAACGGCGAGTTCGGCCCGAGCGTCGCGTCGTTCTTCTCGCAGCGCGGCTCCGGCCAAATCATGGAAGTCGAAGTCTCGCGCGAGCGCTGACGCGCTCCCCGAAAGGACCCCTCATGCTGACCGCCTTGTACCCGCTCTTGCTGCTCGTGCACGTCTTCGCCGCGCTCGCGTTCTTCGCGATGGAAGGCGCCCTCTTCTTCGCCGTGCGAGAAGCGCGCGCCACGCGCACGCCCGAACTTCTGCGCGCCGCCTTGACCCGCTTCCAGACCCTCGGACGCTACATCGGACCCATTCCCCCCTTGCTGCTGATCAGCGGTCTGGCGTTGTGCGCCGTCGCGTGGGGATTTCGCACGCCCTGGGTGAACTTGTCGCTCGTGGGCTTCGCGCTCTGCGCGGCGCTCGCGCGAGGTTACGAAGTGCCGCGCTACATGAACGCGGGCCGCCTGCTCGACTCGGGCGCGTCGTTCGAACTCGTGCGCGCGGGCCTGAACGATCCTCGCCTGCGGCTCGCCGCGCACCTTCGGTACACCTTGATGCTGTGGCTCGTGCTGCTCATGACGATCAAGCCGGCCCTGACCGTCGCCGTGCTCGCCCTCGCGGCGTCGCTGGGCGTCGCCTTGCTGCTCGCCGCGCTTCGGTCCGGTCCTCGCGGCGTCACACGCCCCGCTTGAACGAAACACGCACTCGACTTCGAGACGCGCCCTTTTGTCGAGGGCGCGTCTCGCCCTTTCGCGCTGTTGCCCGAGCCGCACCGCGTTCCCCTGATTCTTGGGGGCGTCCGAGACGCGAGGGCCGGACCGAACGGGCTTGCGGCGCTCGAAGGTCGCGCCGAGCGCCGCTTCTTCGCGAACCGAGGCGAAGCGAACGAGTCTTCCGTGGCTCGACAGGCGCCTCGGTGGAAAGCGTTCCCCCTGTTCCTTGGGGAGCGCGCCCTTCCCGAGAACTCGGGATGAGGTTCGACGGCGCGCCCGCTACTTTGAGAGACAGAGGTGCTCATGAAACGACTTGCCACGCTCCACCCGCGTTCACCGACGCACGAAGATCCCTTCGATCTTCACGCCGACCGCTTCCGAGTCTTGATCTCCGGCGACGACACCCACGGCCGCTTCGCGACCGTCGAAGTGCGCGGCCGTCGTTCGTTCGAACTGCCCGTGCATGTGCACACCTTCGAAGACGAACTCGTCGTGGTCCTCGAAGGCGAGCTCGACGTGCGAATCGACGAGGAAACGCGCCGTGCCAGCGTCGGCGACGTCGTGCTACTGCCGTGCGGAGTTCCGCACGAGGTGAAGTTGCGAAGTGACACGGCGCGCCTCGTCGTGACGTACAGCCCGGCGGGCTTCGAGCGATTCTTGCGCGAAGTGTCGCGGCCCGCGTCCACCTCGGTCGACGACGCGTTCGATCCCGGCGTGCCGAACGTTCCCCTCCTCGTGACGGTCGGCGAGCAGTACGGCGTCACCTTCTACCCTTCGCGGGAGTGCTGACGTGACCACCCTCGCTGACGTGACCACCTTCGCCGACGTGACCGCATCCTCGCCCGACTTCACCGTGCGTCTGCTCGGCCACCCGCTCGTGCGCGACGAAGGCGGCGAGTGGCGGCTCCTCGAACGCAAAGCGGCCGCGCTGCTCGCACTCGAAGGAGCCATGAAGCGCGGCCGCCTCGTCACGCTTTTGTGGCCCGACACGCGTGAAGCGGCCGCCAGGAACAACCTCGTGCATCTTCTGCGCAAGCTGCACCAACTCGCCAACTTCGTGCTCGTCGAGGGCCGCGAGCTGTTGTCGCTCGCGCCGAGCGTTCGCGTGGACGTCCACGCGTTGCAGCTCGGCGGAGCGGCGCTGCCCGAAGACGTCGTCCACGCGACGCTGCTCGGCACGCACTCGTTCGACGACTGCCAGGACTTGGAGGAGTGGGTCGCGTGCGAACGCGAACGACTCGAAGAATGGTGTTTGCTCGCGCTGGGCGAACGGGCGCGGACCCTCGAAGAGGCGGGCGCGTACGACGCCGCCCTCGCGTGCGTCTTGCGCCTGCTCGACCTCGACCCGTTCTCCGAGGACGCGTACTACCGCTTGATGCGCCTGCACGCCCTGAGGGGCAACCGTCACCGTGCGCTGCGCGCCTTCGACCGCTTGTGCGACTTGTTGCGGCGCGAATTGAACGCCGAGCCGTTGCGGGCGACGGTCGACCTCGCGCGGACCATTCGAAGCGCCGATCTCTCCTTCGTCGCGCCGAACCTCGTGTCGCGCGGCGTTCAAGCTTGAACGCCGCGCGACACGACCGACTTGCCTGCCCTGCTCGGCGTTCAGGGCTCGCCGAGCAGGGCAGGCAAACAAGACGAGCCGAGTTCAATTGGAACTCGGCTCGTTCGCGTGGACGAATGGTGTCAGCGCGTGGGGCGGGCGACGTACAGAATGGCGCGTTCCACGAAGCTGGTGGTGCCGGGCGCTCCGCCGCACAGGTCGCTGTTCGGCTTGAAGGTGAGGGTCGTCTTGAAGCCCTTGTCGATCGTGTAGTCGCGCGTCACGAGAACCGGCGTGCGCGCTCCGTTCGGCTGCACCTCGGCGGCCGTCACGGTGTAGCGTCCCACGGGAATGTCGTACAGAAAGTTCTCGCCGGGCTTCGTGACCTTCACGATCGTCTTGCCTTCGCTTCCGTCGATGAGGGGACCGGTCGGGGTGAGCGTGACCTCCACCTTCGTCGAGTTCAGCGGCACGACCTCGTCCGCTCCTTCCCACGTCATGGTCATGAGCCGCACTTCCGCACCGAAGTAGGTGTTGGCGATGTCGGTGTCGGGGACGGGCCCCGTGAGCTTGAGGCGGAAGTTGCGGACCACACCGCCTTTTGGCGAGAACGGCTCGTACTGCGCGTCGTTCTCGGCCGCGAGACGCAAGCAAAACGATTCGCCTTGGTACGGGACCTTCACCCAGGCGGTGGCGCCGAAGAGCATGTTGGGCAGCGGTTTCACGCTGTACTGCCCGTTGGCGTCGGTGCGAGTCTTGACGAGGTTGCTCGACGACGTGTAGCCGAAGTTGCCCGAGATGGACGGCAACAGCCAGACGATGGCGCCCGGCAACGGACGGCCCTTGGCGTCGAGCACGGTTCCCTTGACTTCACCTGATTGGGGAGGCGTCACGGCGAGGGCGGCGGACAGTGTCAGGCAGGCGACGAGGGCTGTTTTATGCATAGGAATCCTCCGGGAAGCGAAGCGTGGGCACGGCCACGGCGCTTTCTTGAAAAGCAAGGTAGGAAGTACACCCTGATTGGGGCGTGATCGAGCGGACCGCGCCTTCAAGGCGAGCCGACGCTGTTGAGCAAGCTCCACTTGCCGCCGACCTTGGCGCCGAGGCCCGCTTTGCCGCCCTCGTCGATCTTGAGGCCGAGCGTCGCGCCCGCCTCGGCGAGGGTACCGACGTCCTTGAACTCGCCTTGGCCGTCGAGGGTGACGTACATGCCCATGGCGCCCTTCGCGCCCAGGGCGGTGCCCGGGATGGTCACGCCCAACTCGGCGCCTGCCGCGACCGTCACGGCGTCGTTCACGAAGTTCTTCTCGACCTTGCCGAACGCGGCGAGCCAACCGGGCGTCGACAACTTCAAGGAGACGGTTTCGCACGCGACGCTGATCTCGACGATCTTGAACGACGCCTTGAGCGCGGCCGTGCCGAACAAGTCCTTGCAAGAAGCGGTGCGGTCGAACTTGATGTCCTCGGCGACCTTCACGGGGGGCGTCACGGTCGCTTGCGGAACGCACTTGTCTTGGAACTTCTCGACGTCCTGCGCCCAGATCATGGCGTCGTAGACGAGGTTCGTGAACGCCGCCAAGGCGCCCTTCTCGGCTTGCAGCGAGGCGAGTTCGTGCCACGAAGGGTCGCTGTAGTTGGCGGCGAGCCCGGTCGAAAGGCGGTACGTCGCCTCGGCCGCTTTGGCAAGGTCGGTGGCTTGCGCGTGCATCGCGCCGCGCCACGAGTTGTTCGCGCCCGAAAGTGCGGGTACGCACAGATCGCGGAAGGTCTTGTCGTAATCCGAGCTCGCGCTCGCCTGCTTCATGATGTTCGAGATCGTGCAGCCACCCTCGCAGTGCCAGAAGTTCGTCCAGATGTCCGAGACGGCCGCGCGGCTCTTGGCGTGCGCCCGCCACAGCGGCTTGATTCTGGGGGCGTCGTCGGCTCTGTAGATCGCCCGTAACAAGAGGTCGCGTCGTTGCTGCACGAGTCGCGTCGGTTCCTGACGGCCTCGAATCACCTGTTGAAGTTCTTGCTGCCGCTCGCTCATGGCGTCGTCTTGGGCGCGCAATTCCTCGAGAAGCTTTTTGTAGCTCGGCAGAAGTTGCACGGCTTCGACGGGCGTTTGCGGCAGTTTGAGGTTCGGAAGGTTGAAGGACTTGCCGCGCGACACGTCGAACACGAACTCGGACGGACGGAAGGTTTCTTTCGGAGCGTCCTCGTCGGGTTCGGGCTGCGGCGTTTCCACGACGGCTTCCGGCGGCACCGGCGTGCCGGGCTTGGCGGTCTCGGCGGCCGTGCGTCGCACGCCTCGTCGCGCGGCGATCAAGGCCTCGTTCGTCTTGCCTTGGCAGGTCAAGGTCCGCGCGAGGTTTTGCTGTGCCTCGGCGAGGTTGGGCGCGAGTTGCGAGGCCGTTCGAAGCGCCGTTTCCGCTTCCGTGAAGCGTCCCAGACCGATCAGGGCGTAACCTTGGTTGTTGAGAAGCGTGGCCTTGACGGGCCAGCCGAGCACGCCTTCGCCAAGCGGCAGTTTCTCGGCGGCGGCCAGCACCACGAGGGCTTCTTGGTTCATTCGAAAGTGTGAAAGGGCGCCGGCGAGGTTCACGAGCACGTCGGCGTTCTTCGGCGCGAGGCGGTGCGCGGCGATCAAGGCGGCCAGGGCCGCGCTGTGCTGTCCGGCGAGGCTGGCCTCGAACGCCGCTCGGCTCGCCTTGGCGGCGTCCTTGGCGTCGGCGCTCGCGCGAAAGGCTTTCATGCCGGCGGGCTCGTTCTTGTCGAGCCACGCCTCGGCGCGTCCCAACGCCTCCGCGAGGTCTTTCGGCGCGGGAATCGCTTTTGAAGGCGCTTTGGCCTCCGCCTCGGCGGCTTGCAGAAACGTGGGGCGCAGCCGTTCGTACGACGCGCGCTCGGGGTTGCCTTGAGGAAGCTTCGCGACTTCGGTGTCGAAGCGGCGCAAGCGGTCGCGCGCCATCGTCGGGCCCGGCGCCCAGCATCCCAGAATTCGCTCGCGGTCGAGGTCTTGACGCATCTCGCTCGCTTGCGGCAACGGGTTCGCGTCGCTCCACGCACGCAAGACGGTGGCGCCGGAAGCGGGCGCGCCTTGCGCGACCGCGCCCGACGCGCAAGCCCCCAAAAGGGCGAAGCACAACACAGAGGTTCGAATCATCGGAAAAGTCCTTTCACGAGCAGGCGATCAAGGCAAGGGCGGCAGGAGCGAGAGACCGTGTTCCTCGGCGACTTGGGCGACGTCGGACGAAGAGGGGCCGCCGGAGGCTTCGAACAAGCGTGCGAGTTGCGCGCAAAAACGCTCGAACCCCGCCGGATTGGCCAACAGGTACAACCGTGCCGACTCGGACGAATCGTTGCGGTGCGTGTGCGGGACGTCGGCCGGCAGAAAGACGACGTCGCCCGAGCGGGCCGTGAACCACCCTTGGGGCGTCCACACTTGCAGTTCGCCCGACAGCATCACGAAGACTTCGTCCTCGCGGTGATGCACGTGCGGCGGCGGCCCACCGCCAGGCTCCACGGTCAGGAGCCCGAGCGAAAACACGCCGTCGGTGTCGTCGTCGGTGAGCAGGAACGTCACGCGCTCCAGGCCGACGACGTGCGTCTCGCCTTCACCCGCACGAACGAGTTTGGGCCGCACGTTGATCGATGTGGTCATGAAAGGCTTCCGACCCGCCCGTTCGGGGCGGTAGGTGCGAATCCGAGGAAAGGATTGTTCACGTGCTTCTCCTTCCGGCACCTTCTCGGTGCGGTGACGCAACGATAAGAAGTGGGCCGTGGTTGAAGCGTGGTTGTGGTGCGCTCTGGCCTCACGGTCACATCGAAGCGTCGGTCG
The DNA here is from genome assembly GCF_003217515.1 of Deinococcus yavapaiensis KR-236. Lineage (NCBI taxonomy): Bacteria > Thermotogati > Deinococcota > Deinococci > Deinococcales > Deinococcaceae > Deinococcus > Deinococcus yavapaiensis. Next base: position 9,041 of record NZ_QJSX01000015.1, read on the forward strand.
CTCGCGTTACCATCGGACATGACCAAAGCTCGGGCCTTCGCCGACCCGATCCGCTTCGTGGCGCTTCCGGACCCGATGACGTCCCTCGTGGGACGGGAGCACGAAGTGGCCCGCGTTCGCGCCATCTTGAATTGGCCGCAAGTCTCGTTGCTGACGCTCACCGGACCGGGCGGCGTGGGCAAGACGAGGCTGGCGATCGAGGTCGCACGTCAACTCGCCGGACAGTACGCGGACGGCGCGGTGTTCGTGCCGCTCGCGCCCGTGCAGCGTCACGAAGACGTCCTCGCGGTGATCGCGCAGACCCTCGGGTTGCAGGAGTCCGTCCGTCCGACCCTGGACGTGGTGGGCGCGTTCTTGCGCGACCGCCAGATGCTGCTCGTCCTCGACAACTTCGAGCACGTCCTCGACGCTGCCGAGGACGTGTCGGCCTTGTTGCGCGCCGCGCCCGACCTCACGGTGCTCGTGACGAGCCGAGCGTGCTTGAAGTTGTACGGCGAGCACGAACTTCCCGTGCCGCCGCTGTCGTTGCCGTCCGAGGGCGAATCCGGGGAAGCGGGGCAGTTGTTCGTCGAGCGTGTTCGCGCGGTCATGCCGTCGTTCACGCTCGCGCCCGACAACGCTTCCGTGATCGAGGACATCTGTCGGCGGGTCGACGGCTTGCCGCTCGCGATCGAACTCGCTGCCGCCCGCGCTCGGCTGCTGCCGTTGCGCGCCCTTCTGGCACGCCTCGACAACCGCTTGGGACTCTTGGCGGGCGGCGCGCGTGACTTGCCCGCCCGCCAACAAACGCTTCGAGCGACCCTGGACTGGAGCCACGACCTGCTGGACCCGCACGAGCAAGCCTTGTTCGCGCGGCTCGGGGTCTTCGTGGGCGGCTGGACGTGGGAAGCGGCCGAGGCGATTTGCCGCACGTCCGACGACCACGACGTGCTCGACGGGCTCGCGTCCCTCGTGGAAAAGAGCCTCGTGCAACGCACGGACGTTTCCGGAGAAGCGCGGTTCGGCATGCTGGAGACGCTGCGCGAATACGCTTTGGAAAAGTTGGCGCACCGCCAGGAGGACGCTTGGATGCGCGAGCGGCACGCTCGGCACTTCGCGCGCTGGAGCGAGCAAGCCCGCCTAGGTTTGGAAGGACCGGGGCAGTTGGAGTGGCTCGGGCAGGTCGAAGCGGAGCAGCCCAACGTCCTCGCGGCCGTTCGCGAGCGCGCGCAAGCGCGCGACTTCGACACGGTGGCGCGTGTCGCCTGGAATTTGGGCTGGGCGTGGGCGGTGCGCGTCGACGACCGTGCCGAGCGCGTGCTGGAGGACGTGATGCGGCTCGATCCGCCTCGAACCGCGCACTTGGCGCGGTTGCTGTACGCGCGCTCGTGGTTGATGTTCCGCCGCGGTCGCTTCGAGCTGGCCGTGGAGCACGCGGCGCAGTGCCTGGCGTTGTTTCACGAATGTGAAGATGTCGTCGGGGAAGGGTACGCCTCCATGCTGCTCGGGATGGACCTCCTGCCGTATCGGGAGCGGTCCTCGGAGGGCGTGCGGGCGTGCGAAGTCGCCCTCGGGGTGGCGCGTCAGCGGCGGTTGCCGTGGCTGGAAATCATCGCCAACAGCGTCGCGGGCTGGCTGCACATGATCAGCGACCGCATGGACGAAGCCGAGCGCTCCTTGCTCGCCGCGCTCGCCCTCGGAGCGGCGAGCGGCGAGCAGAACGTCATGACGTGGAACCGGATCGCGCTCGCCGCGTGGCACGCGCGAAGAGGCGAGGTCGAGGCGGCCGCCCGCCTGCTGCGAGACGGTCTCGCGAGCGGCGAGCGCATGAACGATCCGGCCGTGACCGCCGCGTGCTTGCACGGCTTGGCTGCAGTCGCCGCCTTGGACAGAGCCGATGAGCTGGCCGCCCACCTGCTCGGCGCGGCCGAGGGTCTGCGAAGCGTTCGGAACATCTCGCCTCAAACCGAACCCGCTTTGTTCGGGCCGTTGCTCGACGGTTCGCGTGCGCGGCTCGGTGAAGCCGCGTTCGGCGCCGCGCTCGACCGAGGCCGCTCGTGGCGACTCGTGGAAGCGATCGAGGCGGCAGCCCGCATCGGGACGTCTTCGGCGTGCGCCGCCTCGGAAAGCGCGGCGCCGCCGAGCGCTTCGCGAGACGGGGACGTGACGCGCCTCACGCCGAGCGAACGCGACGTCTTGCAGCTCATCGCGGCAGGATTGAGCAACAAGCAAATCGCGGCGCGGCGCGGCACGGGCTTGTACACCGTGAACGATCAAGTACGCGCGATCTTCTCGAAGCTCGGCGTTCCGAATCGCGCGTCGGCCACTCGGTACGCCTTGGAGCACGGGCTCGTCTGACGTCGGGGCCCCGGTCCGATCGCGTTCGCGCGGCGAAACGTCGTTCGCCGCGCTTGGCGCCGTGCGTGACGGGCCCTCTCCCTGGGTCTCCGGTTGTCAGCGAGACAGGCGGAAGACGCGCAGGTAGTCGAAGTTGGCGATGTATCCGGCGCCCCACAAGGCGACCAGCCCCACCCGCGCGTTCGCGCCGAGTCGGTGCGTCCACGTGCCGCCCAGCTCCCAAGTTCGGCCGTCCGTACTGGTGTACGCCGTGTACTGCTCCTCGCCTTCGATCGTGCGCTTCACGAGCCGCAGCCAAGAGGTGGGAGCGGCAGGACCCGCGAGGGCGTAGTTGATGTTCGGAAAGCCTCGGTTCGCGTTGTCGCTCGTCGCCTTCACGAAGAGCGCGGCCCGCGTCGCTCCAAGAGCGCCGACGGTCAGCCGGACGAAATTCCGGTCGTCACCGTACACTACCAAGCCCGCCTCCACCGCGTCGGGCAACGGGAAATTCAGCCGCGTCTCGACCACGTAGTCTCCCTGGGGCGCGCCGTTCAACAAGGCGGGCGCCGTCGCGTCGACAAGGTCGCCTTTCGAGGTCGTGAGTCGCAGCATCCCTCCGGACAAGCCGACGTCGACGGGGCCACGCACCCACCTCCACCGAGCATTCAGGCGGACGTTGGCGAACTCGTCCGACAAGCTCGGCAACGCCACGCCGAGTCAGTCGATCGGGGGGCCACGACGGGTGGAAGCTTCACCTCGCCTGCCTTGAGCGCCGGGGCGCGTTGCGTTCCTTCCGAGGGGCCTCGGCCGTGACGCACGGTCGGCCATCCTCCGACCCAATCCAAGGGACCGACGAGACTTGGCATGCCTGCGGCAATTGCCGGTGCTGCACTCGACGTTCGCGGGCCTTTCGCGCATGGGGCTGCTGACGGATTTGCTGGCACACGCGGACTGCGCGCTCAGCGACGTGGACGCGCTCGGTCCTGTCGGTTCGGCGATGTCGATGGTAGGAGAGTTGGAACTCGGCGTGGCCGTGCTGTTCGACTTCGGCAGTTGGAGCGGACGGCTGGGGCGGCATGAGGCGGCGCGAAAAGCGACCGAGCGGTGCCTCGCGCGACTCGAGCGGCTCGGCGAGCGGGAAGGTCGCGTGTACGTTTTGACGCTCGCGAATCTCGGGGAGTGCTTCGAGCACGAGGGCGACATGGTGGCCGCGGAACGCTGCTACCGAGAGGCAGTCGCGTTGAGCGGTCGACATGACAGCGGCGTGCAGTGCGTCGCTCTTCGTTGCCTCGCGGCCGTGCTCGCCCACCGGGGATGCTTCGAGGACGCCGAAGCACTGGTCGACCGCACTCTGGCCTTGCCGGACCTCGACGCCTACCACACGGTGATGATTCGCGTCGGCTTGGCCGACCTGTTGCTGCGCTGCACGTCAGTCCGAGCGGGCGAAGCGCTGGAACTCCCGCTGAGCGCCCGCTTGAGAATCACGCCGAGGTACGAAGGCGTCTTGTGGCCACGCGTGCTCGCCGTGCAGGCGCGCGCGGCGTTGCACTCGAACCGAGCCGACCTCGCCTTGAGCTCCTCCGAGGAAGGTCTGACGCGCATCGGCGACGATCACCGTCCGCGTGAAGTCGTCGAGTTGCAGTGCGCTCGCGCTCAGGCGCTCGCTCGACAAGGCCGAATCGAGGAGGCGTTTCGCACGCTTCAACATGCTCTGCGGAGTGCCCTCGCCGCTCAGTCGAACTCCGGCCTCTCGGAATCGCGGGCTTGCTGCTGCGCTCGGGCGGACGCGAGGCCGAAGGGAACGTCATCTTGGAGTCCTTGCTCTCCACGCCCGGTCTGGCGGCGCATCTCGTACGGACGATTTGCGAAGCCCGGCAACGGCGGTCGAGAGGGCCACGCGAAGCAAGCGGCAGCTTCGCGGAGTTGTACGCTTGCGCCGAGTGGGGCGCCTCGCTCGAAATTTCTTCGGTGCTCGGCGACCGCGCTCGTTCCACTGAAGTTTGCGAGCACGACCGATAAGTCGGAGCGAATCGCGACGAGCGATCGGATGTCGATCCACGAGCAGTTCGACGTTCGTTGATTCCACCTTTTACCGGAGACCCCGGCGGGAGCGTTCTGAAATGCCCAAATGCATCCGCGATGCATTTCAGCTTGCCTCGGCATGGACGACAAAAGAAGAAACCCCGTCGCGGACGGGGTTTTCTCTGGAGCCAGGGGTGAGAATCGAACTCACGACCTACCGATTACGAATCGGTTGCTCTACCGCTGAGCTACACTGGCGGGTGGTGGCAAGGGGCGGATTTGAACCGCCGACCCAACGATTTTCAGTCGTTTGCTCTACCAACTGAGCTACCTTGCCGTTGGCGGTCCGGACGGGATTTGAACCCGCGACCTACTGCGTGACAGGCAGTTATGCTAACCGCTACACTACCGGACCAAACCGTGCCTCGAGGGCGTTCCTCTCAGCGGGATCAAGTCTAGCGGGGGGGCCTTCTTCTGTCAACACTTTTGTCGCCAGGGCACGTTTGACCGAGGAAAGCTCGGGAAATCAAAAGGGAGCGACGCGGCAAGTCGTGACCGGCTGTTCGAGTTCGGGCCGCACCATGATTTCGAGGTACTGACGGTTGGACAACGCGTCGATCATGGCGAAGTCGCCGCTTTCGTGCACGAGGATGCCGCCTTGCATCTGCGTGTGTCCGTACACGCCGAACCGCACGCCGCTCGCTCGCACGAGGTCGGGAGTGTCACGCCACCATGTCTTGTGGGTGGAGTCGGCGTAGAAGAGATCGTCGTAGAACGCCATGCTCGGTAGCGGCCCGACGTGCGCGAACTGCAAGTTGCCGACGCGCAACTCTCGTACGAACGTCGTGAACCACGCGCGAAGGTGTTCGGGCAGATACACGCCGCCCCGCCCGGGATCGAACTCGGTGTGAATGACGCCGCCGCCCGTGCCGAGCAGATAATTGGTGTTGAGCACGGCGTCGTCGTGATTGCCGAGCAGGATGTGAACGTGGCCGCCACTCGCCTCGGCGAAGGTCTTGAGCTTCTCCAGGTGCTGCACTTGCGCGCGCGCGGCGAGAAAGAGGTGCTCGGGATTCGCGAAGTCGAACTCGGGCCGTCCCGCCAGGCGCGCGTACTCCGAGCGGCTCTTGGGGTGAACGAGGTCGCCCATCAACACGACTTGAAAGAGACCGTTCTTCAAAGGCGCGGTGGGCAGACCGTTCGCGTCGACGGCGTAAGCGGCGCGAAGCGCCGCCCAAAGCGTCGTCCAGTCCGCGTGGACGTCGCCGATGGAGATGAACTTGTGCATGCTCGTCGACACTTACGTCTTGAGGAGCGCCTTGAGCTCCGCGTACACGCGGCGACTGTCTTCGAGGTCCTTGCCGTACCCACCGTGGCGAGCAATGACGACGGACGCCTGCTTGCCGAGCCCGCGGTCTCGCAGTTGATCCATGAGGTCGTCGATGTGCTTCTTCGCCTTTTCCATTTGCGGATCGCGTGGCGATTCGGGCGGTTCGGCGCGTGCCTGAGAAGCAGAGTCGTCATCGCCGAGTTCGTCGATGTTCGGGCCTTCCTCGGGATCGTACTCCACCCACTGCGGTTCGGCTCGGAAGCCTTCGGGCGTCATCTCCCAGCTTCGAACGGCGTCCGTGAGCGCGACGAGCCTCGCGGCCTCGATGTCGGCGCCCGTTCCAAGACCGTCACGAAAGCGTCCAAGGAACGCGAGGCGGCAGCGTACGACGGTCGGCGAGACGCTGACGACGTCGTACCCGAGGTCCCACTGCTCGTCGAAACGCTCGGTCAGGGCGGCGAACACGGCGTCGGGACGCAGGATCGCCGTCACGAGGGCGCGGTCACCGCGCACTTCCAGCATGGCGAAGCGCACGTCACGGCCCGAAGCGCTTCCGGAGAGGGCGGCACGCACCGCGGCGAGGTCCGAATGCATAGACCACAGTATAAGCAGCTGTTTTCGCCGAGGTGACGAATGTCACCTCTCGGGCTTGACGTCGTGCACTGAGATTGTCCGAAAGCGCCGCGTACGGTAGGGGCATGACGGCGACGAATCTTCACGGGATCGAATTGCGCGGCGTGCACAAGCGCTTCGGCACCTTCACGGCGCTTCGGGACCTCTCGCTCACCGTGCGGCGCGGCGAGCTGCTCGCGCTCCTCGGACCGAACGGCGCGGGCAAGACGACCGCCATCAGCCTCATGCTGGGCTTGCGTCCGCCTTCGAGCGGCACCGTGCGCGTCTTCGGGGACGATCCGCGTCACGGCGCGACGAAAGTGCGCCTCGGAGCGATGCTGCAAGAAAGCGACTTGCCGGGAACGCTGCGCGTCTCGGAACTCGTGGAGCTCTTCGCGAGCTTCTACCCTCGCCCCCTCTCGACGAGGGACGTGCTGAACGTCGCCGATCTCGCCGCGCAGGCGGGCAAGCTCGGCTCTACCCTCTCGGGCGGTCAAAAGCGCCGCTTGATGTTCGCCCTCGCCATCGTCGGGAATCCCGATCTCGTCTTCTTGGACGAGCCGACGACGGCGATGGACACGCAAAGCCGCGCGGCCTTCTGGGCAGCCATCGAGCACATGAAGGCGAGCGGCAAGACGATCGTCCTCACGACGCATTACCTGGAGGAAGCCGAGCGGGCCGCGGACCGCGTGGCGGTCATCGACAAGGGGCAGCTCGTCGCGAGCGGAACGCCGAGCGAAGTCAAGGCGAGCGTGGACGCGGCGAAGGTCCGCTTGCGCTCCGACCTCGTTCTCGCCGAGCTGCGCGCCTTGCCGTTCGTGACGCGCGCCGAGTGCGACGACCGCGGCTTGGCCACCTTGCACACGCGCGCGCCCGAAGCGTTGTTGGCGCACATCGTCCGTGCGGGCGTCGCCTTCAAAGACCTCGAGGTGACGCGCGCCTCGCTCGAAGACGCTTTCCTGAGCCTTACCGCCCAAGCTTGAAAGACCCGGCACGAAAGGAACTTTTGTCATGACGACCTTTTTCCCCTTTTCTCCCGACACCCGTCGCGCCTTGGCGCCTCTGCCGCGCCTCGTGCTCGCCGAGTTTCACAAGTTGCTGCGCGTTCCCATGTTCACGATGTCCACGATTCTCTTCCCGATCCTGTTCTTCGCGATGTTCGGCCTCCCGAACGTCAAGTTCAGCCTCGACGGGGTGGGGGCGGGGCCGTACATGGTGGTGTCGTACGCGGCGTACTCGCTGATGTCCGTCGCGCTGCTCTCGTTCGGCGTGTCCGTCGCTGCCGAGCGCGGTATGGGGTGGACGCGCCTGCTGCGGGTCTCGCCGATGCCGCCCGCCTTGTACTTCGTCGCGAAAATTCTCACGGCGATGAGCATGGGCCTCGCGAGCATGCTGTGCCTCGTCACCTTCGCTCACTTCGCGGGCGGCGTGACCATTGCCCCGGACGTCCTCGCGCTCGTCCTCGCGAAGCTTCTCGCCGGAATGATTCCGTTCGTCGCCTTGGGCCTGCTGATCGGTTACTTGGCGTCGCCGTCCAGCGCGGCCCCGATCGCCAACCTCGTGTTTCTGCCGCTGTCGTTCATGTCGGGCCTGTTCATTCCTGTGTCGCAAGGTCCGCAGGTCCTGCGCGACCTCGCGCCGTTCATGCCCGCGTACCACTTCGCTCAGCTCGGTTGGGGCACCATCGGCACGAAGACGAGCGGCACGCCGAGCGAACACTGGCTGTGGCTGCTGGGGTACACGATCGTTTTCTTCAGCCTCGCGCTGTGGGCCTATCGGCGCGACGAAGGCAGGAAGTTCAACTGAACTCCGCGTTCTCCCTCTCCCGCCGGGAGAGGGAGGCTACACTGCAGGTGCCTCCATGAAACTGCCCGTGAAGTTCAACTTGTTTCCGCTGTTCTGGCTGGTCTACCTGATCTTTCCCCTGCTCGGGTTGTTTCAGGAGCGGCGAGCACCCATGGTGTACGCCGCCGCGCTCGCGGGACTCGCGGTGTTCTTGTGGCTGTACGTGAAAGCCTTTTGGACACGGGGCGACGGCGCCGAGAAGTGGACGGTGCTGGGTTGGGCGTGGTGCTTCGTGCTGTACGTCGCGGGCTTCGGCGTCTTCGGCGGGCTGGGCAGCGCCTTCCTCATTTACGGGGCCAGCATGATCGGGTTTCAGCCCGCCGTGTCTCTCGCGGCGTGGCTGACGTTCGCGAACGTCAGCGCGATGCTCGCTCCGCTGTGGTTGGGAAAGTACGGTGTGGACGCGCTCGCTTGGCTCGCACCGAACGTCGTGATCGCGCTGTTCGCGGCGTACGCGAATCAAGCGACGTACCGCCGTCTCGTCGCCGACCGCCGCCTCGCGCAGGTGCAAGCCGAGAAGGAGAGGCTCGCGCAAACGGCCGAGCGCGAGCGCATCGCCCGCGATTTGCACGACTTGCTGGGGCACACCCTCAGCGTGATCGTTCTCAAGAGCGAACTCGCCGCGAAGTTGTCCGAGCGTGACCCGAAGCGGGCGGTGAGCGAAATTCGCGAGGTGGAGCGCATCTCGCGCGAAGCGCTGTCGGAAGTGCGCGCGGCGGTGCGCGGTTACCGAGGCAGCGGCCTGGACGCCGAACTCGGGCGGGCGAAGGTCGCACTGGACACGGCGGGCATCACGTTGGAGTACATCGGGGAGCCGCTGACGTTGCCACGCCCGGTCGAGGCGACGATGGAGCTGGTGCTGCGCGAAGCGGTCACGAACGTCGTACGGCACGCGAACGCGAGAAAGTGCCGTATCCGGGTCGCCTGCTCGGGCGGCGCGTTCGAGTTGGAAGTGCATGACGACGGTCGAGGCGGAGACGCCGTGGAAGGCAGCGGCCTCACGGGAATGCGCGAACGCGTCCGAGCCGTCGGAGGCGAACTTTCACGCGACGGTCGAAGCGGCACGCGCCTCCTCGCTTCATTCCCGCTGCCGAAAGACGAGGTGGACGCGGGCGCCGCGCTTCCTCGTGGAGCGACCGCTTGATTCGCGTCGTCATCGCCGAGGATCAAGGCATGGTGCTGGGGGCCTTGTCGGCCCTGTTGTCGCTCGAAGGCGATCTCGACGTCGTGGGACAGGCGCGCGACGGTGAGGAGGCCTTGCGGTGCGTGCGCGAACTGCGGCCCGACGTCCTCGTGACGGACATCGAGATGCCGAAGTGTTCCGGACTCGAAGTCGCCGCGCGAGTGCGGGAAGAAGGCTTGCCGTGCCGCGTCGTGATCCTCACGACCTTCGCGCGCAGCGGTTACCTTCGGCGCGCCCTCGACGTCGGAGCGCGCGGCTACCTCCTGAAAGACGCGCCGAGCAACGAGCTGGCCGACGCGATTCGGCGCGTGCACGGCGGGGGCCGCGCCATCGATCCCGCCCTCGCGGCGGAAGCGTGGGACGAGCCCGATCCGCTCACGGAGCGCGAACGTCAAGTGCTGCGCCTCGCCGAGACCGGCCTCTCGAGCGCGGACATCGCGCGTCACCTCGGCCTCTCGGAGGGAACGGTGCGCAATTACCTTTCGGAAGCCATCGCGAAGCTCGGCGCGAAAAGCCGCGTGGAAGCGGCTCGGACGGCTCGGGAGAAAGGATGGCTGTGACCTCTCGCCCGCCGTGCGGAAGGCTTGGAAGGCCTCCCCTTGTTCGAGGCTCGCATCACCGCCCCTTCGAAAAGGTGGCGGTGATGCGCCCGAATCACTCCTCGCGCAGCACCTTCACGAAGTCCACCCAGGCAGGTTGCTTCACGTAGCCGAGGGCTTCGTTGATGCTGAGCATGGGGCGGTTGTTGGTTTCGTTGTTCGTGCGAATCTCGGGTACGCCTCGATCTTTCGCGTGGCGGATGGCGCGCAGTTTCATGGCGAGGGCCAGTTTGTTACGGCGGTAGGCGCGGTGGACGCCCGTCAGGCCCGTGCTGAGGTACTCGCCCGCGTCGGGCCGCCACAAGGCGCTGTAGCCCGCCCAGGTGTCGGTTCGCGTGTCCACGGCGATGAAGTTCGCTTCGGGAATGAAGTAGGGGCTTTCGAACACCCACTTCGTCCACTGCTCGTACGAGACGGGCGTGGCCGGTTCGGGACGAGGCACGTCCTCGCGCAACTCGGCGAACAACTCGTAGAACTTGCGACGGTGCGCGGCGTCATCGGGAAAGTCCGCCCACGCCTTGATCTCGAAGCCGTTCGCCTCGACGTTCGGCACGACGTCGTGCCAAGCCGTGAAGTCGAACGCGGCGACGTCCAGGCGCGACTCGAAGTAGCGCATCTTCTCGGTGAAGCCGCGCCGCGCGAGGAAGCGCATGCCGCCGACGTGGTCTTCGCGGGTGAAGGAGATGTACGACAAGGCATTCAAGGCGCCGAGGCGGCGTTCGAGTTCGGCGTAGAGGGCGCTTCCGACGCCACGTCCTTCGAAGTCGGGGTGAACGCGAAGCCAGGCGATGAACTTGCGAGGGTGGTACATGCCGGGCGCTTGTTCGATAACCGCGAGCCCGTGAATGACGCCGTCCTGCTCGGTGACGAAACGCTCGATGTGACACGTCGGGTCGCGCTCGCGGTCTTCTTCGGCGAGGCCTTCGGCCGTCGTGATCGCGTCGGGCCACGTCGCCGAGAGAAGCTCGGCGAGACGCGGAAAGTCGGTGGGCGTCGCGTCTCGAATCGTGAAAGGAAGAGTCATGGTCGTCATGGCTTCATGGTGGCGTCCGTCCATCGCGGGCACATCGGCTACTTGGCGCATCGACGACTTGGCGTATTGACGGGGAAGATTCCCGTTCGGCGCACACTCGCCGCGCGAAGCTCGAACGACGAGGCGGCGAGCTTGACCTATACTTCGCGTGATGCGGATCGTGGTGGGCGTGACGGGCGGAAGCGGCATCCCGTACGCGGTGGACATCCTGGGCGCGCTGAGGACGCTCGGGGTCGAGTCTCACCTCGTCGTGACGGCGGGCGCGGCGCGCGTGTTGTCGAGCGAGGGCGGCGGGAAAGTCGCGGACTTGGAAGCGCTCGCGTCCGTGACGCACTCGGACCGTGACCTCGGAGCGAGCGTCGCGAGCGGGTCTTACCGCACGGACGGCATGATCGTCGTGCCGTGCAGCGCGACGACTCTGGCCAAGATCGCGCTCGGCCTCGGCGACAACCTCGTTTCCCGCGCGGCCCACGTGACCTTGAAAGAGCGGCGGCGGCTCGTTCTCGTGATTCGCGAGGACCCCTTGCCGAGGGCGATGCTGGAGAACATGCTGCGAGCCTTCGACGCGGGCGCGACGATCATGACGGCCAGCCCGGGCTTCTACCACGCCCCGACGTCCGTGCAGGACATGTTGTCGTTCGTGACGACGCGCGCGCTCGATCAGTTCGGGTTGGAGACGGGCCGCATGAAACGCTGGGGGGAATCGTGAGCGTCGCGGCGCTCGTTCCGGCGGCGGGCTCGGGGACGCGGCTCGGCAAGGGCCCGAAGGCGTTCGTGACCGTCGGCGGCAAGACGCTGCTGGCGCGCGCCGTGGAAGCGTTGCGCGGGCACGTCGACGAGGTCGTCGTGGCGACGCCGGACGGATCGGACGCTCCGAGAGGCGCGCGGGTGATTCGAGGCGGCGGCACGCGTCAAGAAACGGTGGAGCGCTTGCTGCGCGCGACGAACGCGGACTTCGTGCTGATTCACGACGCGGCGCGGCCGTTCCTGCCGTCGCGGGTGGTGCATGACGTTTTGGCGGGCGCGCGCGTGCAGGGCGCGGCGACCGTGGCGTTGCCCGTCGCGGACACCCTCGTGCGCGGCGCGGACAACGCGTGGGGCGAGCTCGTGTCGCGGGCGGGCTTGTGGGCGGTGCAGACGCCGCAGGCGTTTCGGCGCACGTTGATCTTGGAAGCGCACGAGGCGGCGCGGCGAGAGGACTTCGAGGCGACGGACGACGCGAGTCTCGTGGCGCGCTTGGATCGCCCCGTGCGGCTCGTGGAGGGTGACGCGCGGTTGTTCAAGGTGACGACGCCGTCGGATCTCGCGCTCGCCGAAGCGCTCGCGGTCGCTTGGGACGCGGAGACGAGCGCGTGAAAGTCTTCGCGCCCGCCAAGGTGAATTTCGGCCTCAGCGTGCTCGGCGTGCGGCCCGACGGATACCACGAGCTTCACAGTGTCATGGTGCCCCTCGACATCGGCGACGACTTGGAAGTGGACGAAGCGGGCGACCTCAAGCTCGGGGTGAAGGGAGCGAGCCTTCCGGAGGACGAAGGCAACCTCGTCTACCGCGCCGCGCGGGCGTACCTGACGGCGGCGAAGGTCGACGGTGGAGCGCGCGTCACGCTGCACAAGCGCCTTCCGATCGCGTCGGGCATGGGAGGCGGGTCGTCGGACGCGGCCAGCACCTTGATGGCACTCGCGAAGCTGTATCCGTCGAACGTGAACCTCGCTGGCGTGGCGCTGTCGCTCGGAGCGGACGTCCCGTTCTTCCTGCTGGAATCGGCGGCGGTCGCGCGAGGCGTCGGAGAACAGCTCGCGCCGATCGAGGTGCCGACGACGCCCCTCGTGCTCGTGAATCCCGGCGTGGAGGTCAGCGCGCGCGACGCTTACCGCTGGCTCGACGAGGATGAGGCGTTCACGGAACCGCTCGACGTGCCCGCGCTTTTGCGCGCCCTGAGCGACGGGCGCGATCTCGCGTACTTCAACGCGCTGCAAGGCCCGGTCGAGCGGCGCGTGCCGATCATTCGAGTCGCGTTGGACGCCCTCGTGGCGGCGGAGCTTTCGAGTCCGCTGATGAGCGGTTCGGGCGCGACGTGCTTCGCGCTGGCCCGCTCGGCCGAGGACGCGCGCCGAGCGGAAGCGGTTTTGCGTGAGCGCCACCCTTCGTGGTGGGTGTGCGCGTGCCGTACGCGCACGCCTTGAACGTCACGCCCGCGCGCTCGTCGCGCGAACTCGGCGAACGTGCGCGACCTCGTCGAGCAGCAGCAGCAGGGTGTTGAGGCCGTACGTCACGGCGAGGGCGAGCAGCAGCGTCGTCCGCACGCCCGCTCCCGAGAAGTCGAGCAGGTACGGAAAGCGCGCGAGGCCGAGGGTGGCGCCGCCCGCCACGAGGCTCGTCGCCCACGCGAGCAGCAGCACGAGTCCCCAGGCGACGTCGAGGAACGCCACGCCGGGAAAGAGAAAGGCCAGCAAGCGGTAGCGCCACGGGCGCCGCGCGACCTTCGAGCCGGGCACGCGAGGCACGAGAAGCCACAAAAAGCTCAGGCCGCACGCGAAGAGCAGCAGCCCGACCCAAGCCCACTGCAAGGGTTGCGCCAAGCCGCTGGGAAAGCGCGTGAGGTACGCCCACGGGTTGTTGGTGATCGTGCGAATCTCACCGGTCAGGACGCCGTCGACGGCCGCGCCGACGCTGCGCGCGTCGGGGTAGCACAGCCGCGGCCCCACGCGGTACGCGCGCTGGAAGTTCGTTTCGAAGCCGCCGGGCTCGAGTCCGAGGTTGTACGCGGGCGCGACGAGGTTCGGTGACAGGGCGAGCGCGTCGCGGTAGCGGGCGCGGGCCGTGGCGGGATCGCCGCCGCCCGCGAGAAGCACGCCGACGTTGTTGAGGTTGCAGCCGCTTTTTCCGGCGAGGCCGTACTGCTCGCGGGCGGTGGCCGTGTCGTCGTCGAGTTGCGCGGCCAGTCCACGCACGAAGCGCGCCTCACGCGAGGCGACGTCGAGCCCGAGGCGTTCGAGGCCGTCGTAGAACCACGCGCCGCCGTACGTGCCGAAGTTCAGGACGTCGGTGCCCGCCCGAACGTACGTGCGGCTCGACCACGTCCACGCTCCCAGGACGACGAGCAGGGCGGCGAGGAGGGCCACGAGGACGAGCTTCTCGCCGAAGCCCCAGTACGACAGCAGGATGCGGCGCAAACGCGACAAGGGGTGGCGCGCCCACGAGCGGTAGCGTCCTCCGAGCGGCGCGAGGTCCTTGCCTTGTTGCGTCCATGCGCGCGCTCCGAAGCTCAGCAGCATCGCCAAAAGGCTCGCGACGACGGCGAGCGTGGCGAGCCGGGCGACATCACGAACGGCGAGCAGGGCGTTCGGGCCGAGGTTGTAGGGCGTGCCGCTCGAGAGTTCGTCGGAGAAGCGCCGCCAATCGAAGGCTTCGCCGTCGCGTCCTTGCGCTTCGAGCACGTCGGCGTAGCGGGCGTACACGTCACGGTAGCCTTCGAAGCGCGGACTGAGGACGCGCAAGTGCCGAATCCACGCGTCCGCGCGGCGCGTCTTTTGCTGATCGAGCAGCAAGTCGAGGTACCCGAGAGGATTGCCGTAGGCGAGCAGGGCAGCTCGGTTCATCGGCAAGGCGGGGTCGTAGCCGAGATCGGCGGCATTTTGCCGTGCCAAGTCGAGGGCGCGGTCGGCGAGCGCGCTTTGGCCGACCGAGTCGAAAAAGCGCGCGAGGCGCACGAGCACGAAGAAGGGATCGCGGGTCTGCAAGGCGCTCTCGGCCGCTTCTTGAGCGGACTGGGCGTCTCCGGCGTTGCGCGCGGCGACGGACAGATAAGCGAGCGTGAAAGGATTGGAGGGGTCGCGGCGGGCGCGCTCGCGCAGCAAGGCGGCGGCGCCGCGTGAGTCGAGCGGGCGGCGCGGATCGAAGGAGAGCCCTTCGCGCGCGGCGCGTTCGAGCGAACTCGTGACGTTGGCGAGGGGTGGGTACACGACGCGGCCGTCGAGGGTGTCGTTCACGACGCCGAACGTTTCGTTGACGGCGCCGTAGCGAACGGTGACGCGCAGTTCGCCGCCGCTGCCGTCGAGCGCGACGGCTTCGCCGGGAAGATGCAGGCGCGCCAAGACCGCGCCTTGAGACGACAAAGCGTAGAGTTGCGGTCCCGCGGCGATCCAGACGCGCTCGCCGGTGTCGACGGGGCCGACGAGCGGCCCGAGCGCGCGTTCGAAGGTGCGCGACCACGTTCGCCCCTCGCCTTCGGAGCGCACGATGTGATCTTGCACGGCGACTTGAGCGGCGGCGAGGCCCGCGAGGGCGAACAGCAAGGCGAGGAGGGTGCGAAGGACACGGATCGTCATGGGGAGCGTCATTCTTTGGGCTTCTTCCGAAGGAGCTGCAAGGCGCGCACGAACATCGCGAGCCCTCCGGCGAGCAAGTCCCACACCCCGCCGAAGCGGGCGGCGAGCAGCAAGCCGAGCGGCACGGCGAGGACGGTCGCGGCAGGAATGGGATAGATCTTGAAGGTGGGCTGCAAAAAGCGCGTGTAGAGCGGCATGAAGGCGAGGGCGACGATCAGCATGACGGCCAGCGGCAGCGGAGCGACGACGGCGAGCGCGCCGAGCAGGGGCGCGATGCCGCCGCCGCCATCGAAGCGATAGAAGACGGGGTACGTGTGTCCGAGGACGACGAAGGCGCAGGCGAGCCACGTGAAGTCGGGCGCGACGGCGTAGGCGAAGAGCACGGCGAGCACGCCTTTGAGCATGTCGAGCGCGACGACGAGGATGGCGGCGGCGAGCCCGTACTGACGGTAGATGCCG
Source organism: Deinococcus yavapaiensis KR-236 (assembly GCF_003217515.1). Taxonomy (NCBI): domain Bacteria; kingdom Thermotogati; phylum Deinococcota; class Deinococci; order Deinococcales; family Deinococcaceae; genus Deinococcus; species Deinococcus yavapaiensis. The sequence continues at coordinate 24,768 of NZ_QJSX01000015.1, forward strand.
CTGCCCCCGGGCAAATCGCGTTCGCGGATGTCGCCGCCTCGAAGACGCGAGTACAGAATGCCGAAGCTCAGCGAACCGAGAAGGTAAGCGGCGATGGCGATGACGAGCGCGCCGAGCAAAGCGGGCATACGAAGGTCATTGTAGGAGATGCGAGCGGACAGGTGCGGGCGCGCGAGAGCGTCATGTCGAACGAAGGCTCCGTGGGTGCTCTAGACTCGCCGTATGACGCTTGGCACGCCTCTTCGACGCGACGAGATCGAGCGATACTCTCGACAGTTGCTGCTGCCCGACTTCGCCGACCGCTTCGACCGCGTTCGGTCGGCGCGAGTGCTCGTGGTGGGCGTGGGCGGACTCGGGACGCCGCTGGTGTCGTACCTCGCGGGCGCGGGTGTGGGCGCGTTGACGTTGTGCGACGCGGACGAGGTGAGCTTGTCGAACTTGCAGCGGCAACTCTTGTTCGTGACGTCGGACGTGGGCCGCTCGAAGGTGGACGTGGCGGCGGCGCGCTTGCAAGCCCTCAATCCCGGCGTCCGAATCGAGACGGCGGGCGCTCTGACTGCACAGAACGTCGCGGAGCGGGTGTCCGGGCACGATCTCGTCGTGGACGCGTCGGACAACTTCGAGACGCGCTATCTCGTGTCGGACGCGTGCGCGGCGGCGAACCGGACGTGGGTGTGGGGAGCGGCGGGCGCGTTCGAAGGCATGGCGTGCGTGTTCGACGCGTCGTGTACCTTGCGTGACGTCTTTCCGCAGCCGAGCGGCGACGACTGCGACACGATCGGGGTGCTGGGCCCATTGTTGGGCGTGGTGGCTTCGACGATGGCCGTGGAGGTGTTGAAGGTGCTGACCGGTATGGGTGAGCCGCTATTGGGCCGCTTGTGGACGTACGACGCGCTGAGCGGACGGTCGCGCCTGGTCAAGCTGCGCTGATTCGCACGAATCGATGTGTGGGCGGTGAGAGGGCGCCAGGAGGAGGAATTCCGGCGCCCTCGAGTTTTTTGCCGTGTTTGTCGCAGGTTTTGCATGGTCTCCTTGTCGATTATGCGCTCATCCGAAGCTCAGTCTGCTCATAAGAGTGCGGCCGGAACTGGGAAAACGCCGTCCTACACGCGAAGTTATGTTATAGTCCGAGATGAGCGGCTTCACAGCTCAAAATTCAAGACCTTCAGGAGTACACATGGCAGAGAAGCGTGGTGCGAAGGCCGGGTCCAAGACCAGCAAGGCGAGCGCGAAGGCGGCCCCTGCGGCCCCGGAAGTCAAGGAAGCCAAGGCGGGCGGCGAAAAGAGCGAGAAGATCGCCAAGACCCAAATCATCGAGAGACTCTCGGAAAAGACGACCCTCAACAAGAAGCAGGCCTCCGAGGCGGTCGCCGCGATGCTCGACATCGTCGCCGAGTCCCTCAAAGGCGGCAAGAGCGTCGGTTTGCCCGGCCTCGGCACGTTCAGCGTCGCGCAAACGGCCGAGCGTCAAGGCGTGCGCCCCGGCACGAACGAGCGCATCACGATTCCCGCGGGCAAGAAGGTGCGCTTCAAGGTCGCCAGCACCCTCAAGTCGTCGCTGGGCCTCACCGACACGGCTTCAGAGTAAGCCGAGCGTCTTCGCTGCTTGACGGGCACTCGATCGAGTGCCCGCCTTCTTGTCTCGATTCTTGACCGTCGCGGCCTCAAAGTGATATCACTTTGATATGGAAGCGAAGTCTTCCTAGAAGGAGTGACGACATGCAAGAGCGGCGTAGCTTCAGTCTTCCAGGATTCCCGATGTTCGTCGTGATTCTCGCGCTGGCGGGAGTCGGCATTGGAGCCGTCGCGAACGAACAGTTCGTCCTCGCCTTCCCGAGTTTCGTGCTCGCCGTGTTCCTACTCGCCGGTTTCTTCATCGTGCAACCCAACATGGCGACGGTCGTGACGCTGTTCGGCCGTTACGTCGGCACCGAGCGGCGCGGCGGCTGGCACTGGACCAATCCGCTCACGACACGCAAAAGCATCTCGCTGCGCATTCGCAACTTCACGACCGAGCGCCTCAAGGTCAACGACAACTCCGGCTCCCCCATCGAAATCGCGGCGGTCGTCGTGTGGCGCGTCGTGGACTCGGCGCGCGCGAGCTTCGACGTCGAGAACTACGAGAACTTCGTCGCCATCCAAAGCGAGACCGCCTTGCGCAACCTCGCCAGTCGCTATCCCTACGACGGACACAAGGACGGCGAGGTGAGCTTGCGCGGCAGCGCCGACGAGATCGCCGAGACGCTGCAAGTCGAACTCTCGTCGCGCCTCACGCACGCGGGCGTGGAAGTCGTCGAGGCGCGGTTGTCCCACCTCGCGTACTCGCCTGAAATCGCCTCGGCGATGCTGCAACGCCAACAAGCGGCCGCCATCGTGGCGGCGCGCGCCACCATCGTCGCCGGAGCCGTCGGCATGGTCGAGGAGGCTTTGCGCATGATCTCCGATCAAAAGATCGTGGAACTCGACGAGGAACGCAAAGCGCAGATGATCAGCAACCTCCTCGTGGTCCTCACGTCCGAGCGCGGCACGCAACCCGTCGTGAACGCGGGCAGCTTGTACTAGCATGGACGAATCCACGAGCGGGCGGGGTGCCAAGCGCAAGGCGTTCGCGCTGCGCATCTCTCCCGAACTGTACGACGCGCTCGAACGTTGGGCCGCCGACGAACTTCGCTCGGTCAACGCTCAAATCGAGTATCTGCTTTCCGACGCCGTGAAGCGCGCGGGGCGCATGAAGGAAGCGAGAAGAGCGCGCGGCGACGAGCGCGACTAAACTCGAACCATGAACATCCGACCCGGAATGAACGTCGTCAACTCGCAATCCGAAGCGATCGGGCGCGTGGTGGAGTCGAGCGACCAGTACATCGAGATCGAGACAAGCTCGGACGGCTCGCATCACTGGGTTCCCGTGTCGCTCGTCAAGGATGTCTCGAACGAAGAAGTCTGCTTGTCCGGCTCGGGCGACGACCTCTCCAGCCGCTGGCTCAGCAAGGATCCCAGCGCTTTCAGGGAAGCGCTCGTGGACGAGGCGCTCGAAGAGACCTTCCCGGGCAGCGACCCGCCCTCGTTCAATCCACAAAAGTCTTGACACGCGTGTGGGAAAGTTGGCAGAAGCGGCGGCGGGTGCTAGACTTGAACGGTGCTTCCTGACGAGTCCCTGAACCGCATTCGGGAGACGCAGGAACCTTTTATTACCGGATCACTTCAGCAAGTCAAAATACGTTACGGGTAACAACTCGGCTCGGCTTTCGCCGAGCCGTTTCGCGTTTTGTCAATCATCAGCCGACCCTCGTGGCCGCGCGATACGAAGGGATGTGGGATAAACGTGGAAGTGAAAAAAAGCGGTTACAGCCTCGGTGATCGAGTCGTCCTGCCGCCGTACGGCGTCGGAGTCGTCAGCGGAATCTCCAAACGCCGCGTTGCCGACGACACCCTCGCGTACTACCAAGTGGACTTCCCGAACTCGACGTCACGAGCGTTCGTACCCGTCATCGCGCCCGACGGCACGGGCATGCGTCCTGCCCTCACGAGCGCCGACATGCCCGAACTCCTGGCCCGCCTGCGCGGAGGGCGTCTCAATCTGCCTCGGCAGTGGGCCGCTCGTCACCGCAAAGTCACCGAGATCCTCGTGAGCGGCGATCCTTTCGAGCTCGCCAGCCTCGCCGCCGAGTTGCGCCGCTGGAACATCGAGCGAGGGCTGCCCGATCTCGACCGTCAAGCGTACCGCCGCGCCTTGAAATTGCTGGAGCAGGAAGTGCGCGAGCTCATCGACGGCGAAGCGCAGCACGTCCGCGCCCTCATCGACTCCGCGTGGTGCGAAACGCCGAACTGAACGCACCCCTGACGAAGGCGGCCGGAACGACTTCCGGCCGCCTTTTCCTTCAGGCTTCAAGCTGCAGCAACGCCAGGATGTCTTCCGGAATGCGCGCGATGCGGTACGCCTTGTCGGTCGGAACGTGCGTCGTCGTTCCCGTCGCCAGCAACTCGTCGCCTCGCAGCAAGCGGTAAGCGAACACGAGCTTGCGGCTCCTCGCCTCGTGAATCGTCGTTTGCAGCACGAGTTCCTCGTCGTATAAGGCGGCGCGGCGATACTGCACTTCCAACCCCGACAGCATGAGGTAGTAGCCGCGCGCCTCCACTTCCGAGTAACTGAAGCCGAGCGCCCGCATGAGGTCGCTGCGCCCCAACTCGAACCACACGGGATAATTCGCGTGGTGAGCGACGCCCATCTGATCGGTCTCCGCGTAACGAACGCGCAGCACCGTCCAGAAATTCACGAAAGACGCTCCGAGGCGTCGTAGAACTCCAAGATCGGCGTGCGCCGCAGCTTCACCGTGCGTGCCACCTCGCGCTGCAAGCGACCTCGCGCTTGCTCCAAGGCCTCCATCAAGCCGCTCATGTCCCCGAGCGCCGACACGTACACGCGCGCCAAGCCGTAATCGCTCGTGACCGAAACGCGCTCGACCGTCACGATGAGCGGCACGCGCGGATCACGCAGCTCGGCGATCGCGCCCGACAGCGCCCGCATGAGCTGCGCCTCGACTTGTGCGGGCTTCAACGCGTTCCCCCCAGCCTCATCGTGTCGCCACCGATGCACGCGATGAAATGACGCCCGCGATGGACGACGCGATTTCGCGAATTTCCGCTTCGTCCGGCCCTTCCACCATCACGCGCACGAGCGACTCCGTCCCGCTGGCACGCAGATTCACGCGTCCCCGACCCGCGAGGCGGTCCTCGGCCGCGCGCACCGCCAACGCCACCTCCGGATCTTGCGACACGCCGTGCTTGTCGGCGACGCGCACGTTCACGAGCGTCTGCGGAAACATCACGAGCTCGGCGTACAACTCGTCAAGGCTCACGCCCGCTTCCAAGGAGGCCCGCAGCACTTGTAGGGCTGTCAGGACCCCGTCACCCGTCGGGCTGAGGTCGAGGAACAGCACGTGCCCGCTCTGCTCTCCCCCGAGGGTGAGTCCACGCTCCTTGAGGCGCTCGTGGACGTAGCGATCCCCGACGGCCGTGCGCTCCAGCCGCACGCCGAGTTCGGCGAGCTTCACTTCCAGCGCCATGTTCGCCATGATCGTCGTGACGACGGCTTCCTCACGGCGGGCCCGCGCGCCGAGCAGCAGCATGTGGTCGCCGTGCACGGCGTTTCCACGCGAATCGACGAAAAGCGCCCGATCGGCGTCGCCATCGAAGGCCACGCCGAGATCGAAGTCACCTTCACGCACGAGCTTCGCCAGCGTGTCGAGGTGCGTCGAGCCGCACCCCCGATTGATGTTCTTCCCGTCAGGCGTCGTGAACACCGCGAAGACGTCCGCGCCCGCCCGTTGAAATACCTTGGGCGCCACGCGGTACGCCGCGCCGTTCGCGCAGTCCATCGCGACGCGCAGGCCCGACAAGTCAGGAGCGAGAGACAGCAGAAAGTCGACGTACAGCCGCTCGGCCTCCGTGTAGTCCGTGACGCTTCCGAGGGCGATGCCCGTGATGGGAGGCAAGTCCGCCAGCGAGTCCATCATCGCCTCGACGCGCGCCTCCAATTCGTCGGACAGCTTTTCACCGCTGGCGCCGAAGAACTTGATTCCGTTGTCTTCATACGGATTGTGAGACGCCGAGATCACGACGCCCGCCGACGCGCCCAAATGCCGCGTGAGGTAACTGACGCCCGGCGTGGGCAGCACGCCGACGTGAACGACGTTCACGCCCCGAGCTGTCAGACCGGCTGCCAGGGCGGCTTCGAGCATGTCACCGCTTTGCCGTGTGTCCTTCCCGATCACCACGGTGGGGCGTCCACCTTCCGCCTTCAACACTTCCGCTGCCGCCGCGCCAAGTTGCATGACCCACGCGGACGTCAACGGGAATTCACCGGCGACCGATCTTACCCCGTCGGTGCCGAAATACTTCCGACTCGTCATGACGGCATGATAACGTCATCAGGTCGACGCGTTCGATGACAAATTGAGCTCGAAGTGCAAAGCGTAGGGAAGCAGCGTCGAATTCAAGGCACGAACAATGTTCATGATGGGCGTGTTTGTCGAAGCGACGACGCCGGACAACACGTCGACATCGTGCGTCGCTGCCCACTGGTGCACCTTTCTTCGTAGAAGGCTGTTCACGCCGCTGTTGCGCTCCTCGGGAGCAGTTCCTACTGTCACATAGTGCAGTGTCCTGGGCTCTTTGCGGATCAGCGCAGCTGCCGAGACGAGGCGTCCGTCGGCCTTCAAGACGTAGGCCGAAACCCGGTCCTGCTTGGCAAGGCGATACCACGACGAGATTGTCACTTGTGCTCGTGCGGAGTTCACCTCTCCAGTCGCTTCTCGAAGCGACGCCACGAGCAACGCGACAAACTCTTGCTGCAACGCGGCGTCCGGCATTCCTATCAATGCTCGATAGCCGCTCGCATCTGCTTGGTCGGCGCTTTGCTCGAACTTTTGCGACAGGGGCGCCATGACATGTCGGCGGTGTTCGAACAGCTCGGATGTCACTGCAAAGTGCCGGCGCCGATACAACGCCTCTTGCCATGATGCAGGATCAACAGCTGCCTGCAGCGTACGAATCGACCGAGCCTGCAACTCGGCCAACAAGGCTCGGAACAATTGATCTTCAGGGGGGTTCGCGCGAGCCTCCTCGCGCAAGAATACGCTTACCCGAACAATCGGAAGATCGACTCCTGCCGACTCGAAGAGGCACCCGCCGAGAAGTTCCTGACCCGCTTGCACGACTAGACCACCGGACACGATGCCAGGGAGTTGGCGATATAACAGCGCGTTGAGCCCGCGATCGGTCAAGGAAGCGCCGGGGTCAACCTCTCGCGACAATCGCAGAAACGCCTCGAACAAGGACGGAGCCAAAGGACGAACAAGAAGTGAATCTTGAGATCCATTCATATAGCGCGTCAGCCTTGAGGAGACAGGGGTGGTACTTGCAGTGCGAACGTCAGCGTGCTGGGCTGCAAGTTGAATCCGAGCGTCTCAATGATGTTCAGCATAGGTAAATTGTTGGCATCAACTGCGCCATGCAAAGACTCGTATCCTTGGAAGGCTGCCCAACGGTAGATGCCGAGCGCCATTACACTGAGCGCTCCCGTACCACGCGATGATGAGAGTACGCCTTGGCCCTCGAAGCGCAAGTGATTCTCACGGGTCAATATCCGCATGATTGAGGCGGCAACCATTTCCGACTCTTTACCGACGAACAGGTACAATCGCTCCTTAGGCCGCAAGGTGTACCAAGCGTCCAGCAGAGCACGCGCCCGCCGGTCATCAGGATCACGCGTCGCGTCCCGCATGGTTGCAATTACTAGGCGATTGAACTCAGCACGGTACTTCTCAGGCAATGTCCGTGTCACGTAGCAACGGTAGCCCTGTGCATCCCCACGCCGAGCAATTGCGACAAGTCGCTCGGGCTCAGGCGCCTTTACAGCACGTACGGCCTCGTACGTAGACACATTTGATTGAAATCCGTGCTGATGAAAGAAGCTCTCCTCCCACGAGCCGACGGGCGCGCGTGCACGTAATTCTCGGGCTCGCGCCCAGCGTGCGGCGGTGAGGAGTTCCGAGAATAAAATGCTCTGGTACTCCGCAGTCCGGGCACCAGGATGCAGCAGAACGTCGACCGAGACCGTGCTGGTAGAGTGCGCCCGGTCAAGCACAAACGCCCCAACCAGCTTCTTTTCTTGAATCAGCAATGACACACCAGGAACTCCACGCGTTGACGGACCACCCAATAATTCGGCAAGCCGATCCTTCGTCGTTCGTGCCTCGGGGCGAACTTGCTGCAGCAATGTCAAGTAGGCGTCGTAATTGTCGGGTATGAGCGGACGAACGCTCACGGGCGGACGGGAAGCCTGAAGCATGCATGAATATTAGCGCGTTCGAACGACCTTCAGACGCGAGCACTAACAAAGAAGAGAACCCACCCTCAGGTGGGTTCTCCGAGTCCAGCTCGATCTCTTCGAAGCTTAGAAGCCGGGGAAGATGATGATCGGGGTGCTGTTGAAGAAGAGGCGGAGCGTGGGTTCCGTTTGTGTCGGCGCCACCACGTTGCCGCTCGTCGCGGGGAAGAACGTGATGTCGTTGGCAATGTTCGAGACATTCGACGTGTTACGGAAGGTGAAGGTCACTTTGCCCGAGGTCGCGCTGTTCGTGACGGTGCCAACCGTCGAGGACGGAATCGCGAAGAAGTTGTTGCCGAGGTTGAGACCGACCGGCTCACCTTGCGCGTAGCCCGCGGGCACTGAGAGCACCGCGTCCAGCTTCACTTGGTCCGCCGCAAGGATCTCATAGTCGTTCGCCGCGCTGTACCCAGCGACACCGTCGACATCTACGTACGCTTGCACCGTGAAGGTGTAGGTGTTCGTGGGCGTCAGACCCGTGAAGTTGTTGAGGCCACCCGAAACCGAACCGGCAACCGTGGCGTTGTTCGAGTCGACGATGGTCGTCGAGGTGAGCACCGGCCGGAAGTTGATGAGGTTCGTAACCGCATTGTACGCAGCCGCGCCCGAGCCGTTGACGTAGATCTGACCACTACCAGGGGTGAGCGAAGTGACGCTGAACGAGCCCGTGCCGTTGGTGAGTGTCACGAGTTGCGTGGTAGTCAGGGCAGACGTGGCGGGCGTAAAGTCGAAGGCTGGGTTGTTGGAGGATACTTCGACCGTGCCGTTGAACGGCAGACCGAACTGGTCAACCGCACCCGTGATGTTGAAGGTCGTGGTGGACGCCACCGGACGATCGAGTTCGCTATCGGCCGTACCGTCAACATCGGCAGCTGCCGTCGCGACGTTGAAGAACGCCACGGTGCTCGGCAGGTTGTCGCGAACGGTCGTCGGCTCCGCCTTGAGGAGGGGGCCGCCCGTAGTGTTCTCTTCGAAGTCGAGGGTCGTGCGAGCGTCGTCGTCGCCGGCGACGCGGCCTTCCACGACGTACTCGAACAGCAGTTCTTGACCCGGGTTGAGGAAGTTGGCGTTCACTTGCGTGCTGCCGTCAGCCGCCACGTTGACCGTGATGACTTGGCCGGGAGCGCCGCTGAGGATACCCGAGCCAGCGCCATCGAGGTCGAGCGAGTCGGCGAGGACAGGGGTGCCCGTGCCCGTGCGCTCGACGCCGTTGACGAGGACGACGTTCATGTTGGAGTACGTCGCAACGCGCGGCAGAGCGTTGGTGATGCGAACGTTCGTCGCCGGACCGTCGCCGTAGTTGCCGTGGCGGATCTTGTACTCGAACGTGCCACCAATCGGGAAGACTTCGGCGTTGACGTTGCCGAAAACTTCCGCAAGGGGGCTCGATTCGGGGTTGGAGCGGATGTTCTTGTAGTAGTTATCGCCCGGATTGAACTCATTGATGAGATCCGCATCGCCCGTTGTAAGCGTGAAGACATCACCGGCGGCGTCAGGCGCGTTATCGCTGAGTTCCGTGTCGAACGAGGGGCCAGCGATGACTTCGACGTCGGCGCAGTCGGCGAGGAAGTTCGGCGCGCCGTTGAGGACGGTGCGGCGAGCGCCGGGGCGCGTGGTCTGCGGCAGGGAGAAGCTGTCCGGCTCGACGCGTTGCGAGAGACGCTCGGTGAAGAGGCCACCGATCGCGGCAGGAGACACGTTGTAGAAGGGGTACGCGTCGCGAACGATTTCGCCAGCCGCGAGGGGGATGTTGATGCGCTGGTTGAGGTTGTTCGCGAAGAGCTGGACGCAGTTGACGTCGTCGAAGACACCCGTCTCATTCGCGCGGAACGAGGTGGTCGCCGTGCGAGTTTGACCGAGCGCCAGGTTGCCGAGGTCGAACGTAACCGTACGGTCGTTGAGGTTGACCGAGCCGGGGTTCTGCGTGATCGGACCCGTAGCGGGCGCAAGGTTCGAGTTGACGTAGTCAATTTGCGTGCCGAACGAGTCGACAATGCGCGCCGAGTAGGCCGTCATTTCGTTGAGGTAGTCGGCGGCGGTGCGCGGGCTGCTCTTGAGCGCGGCGTAGCCGGAGTCACCGAGCGTCGCACGGTCGATGTTGCTGGCCGTGATTCGGTACGTGACTTGGTCGTTCAGGCGCAGCGTGCCGCTCGGGGAGATCTGGCGCTTGTCGATGGCGATGAACGGACGCACGACGTTGATGTCGAAGTCGGCGCGATCTTCCGCAGCTTCCGCCGAGGTGACGACGACGCTGTTCGTGACTTGGTACGGGTCGTTGTACTCGCGAGTGAGGATCGGGCGACGATCGCCAAACGCGCCGTTGCCTGTAAGGCCGTCCACAACGCCATCTTGGTTGTTGTCGTTCCAGACGTAGCCGGGCTTGTGGCGCGGGTAGACGGTGACGGTGAGCGTTACTTCGTCGGCGCCGCCAGGAGCGTTGTCGTTCGCGGCGAGCGAAGCGAGCGCCGGAACTTGCGTCTGCGTGAAGGTGACTTCGTGCAGGACGGGGTCGTAGGTTCCACCTGCCGGGCTGCTGACGTAGCCGAGTTCCGCCGGGAGTTCGTCGGTGACAACGACGTTCGTAATCGGGTTCGCGTTCGTGTTGCGAACGGTGATCGTGTACGTGTAGTTCTTGGCGGCCGAGCCGGTCGCGGGCAGCGTGACGTCGTCACGATTGGCGTTCGAGCCCGCCCACGTGATGACCGTAGGGCCGCTCTTAACGATGTCGAGGGCCGCCCCGAAGAGCGTACGCGTCGCGTTGTAGCTCTTGAGCGGGAACGCGTACGTCGTGTTACCGAAGTCTTGCGTGTACACATACGTCGCCGTGACGTTCGCGGCGATTTGGGCGCCCGGCAAGTTGTTGATGACGTTGAGGTCCGTGCTGTTCGTCACACCGAGCGTTACGCCGCTGCCGTCCACGTCCACGCAGTAGCCCGTGTTCGACGCACCGTTGAGATTGGTGTTGAAGGCGCCAGACGGAATGAACTGACCGGAGCTCGCGAAGTTCGAGAAATTACCCGTTCCGGTAGCGCTTACTGCGGTGTAGTCACAGCCACCGCTAAAGAAGTAGTTGGTGGTGTTGTTGAGTTGGTAGACGACGTAGCCAGTGCGAACGTCATCGATGATGCCGTCGTCGGTCGTGTCGCCCGGTTGTGCGACTTGCGGGAGTTTGCTACGGAAGGGCAGGGTCGGGACGAACAGTCCGTCCTGGGGCTGCTTTTGGTAGAAGGCCGTTTGCAGATACGCTTCGCGGTTTTCGGTCGGGCGGAACGCGGCGCGGCCGAGTTGGATGGTCGTGCCCGTGCGGCGACCGGTCGCTTGGAAGAGACCCGAGTCGTCGTCGCCGGCGCTGCCGTCAACGAAGTCGTTGTAGGCGTAGAGGTGGCTGATGTTCTGGAAGAACATCTTGAACTCGGTGAGCGCCGCGCCTGGCGTGACCGAACCGTCCGAGCCGACCGTCGCGCCCGAAACGACGAACTTGACGATGTCGCTGATCGTGCCCGTGATGGGGTCGTTGCTACCGCCGACCGGCTCGAGGCGACCGTTCGCCGCGTAGACCGTGAAGCGCGCGATTCCGTTGGCGTCTGTGACGATTTGGACCGGGCCACCCACGGCTTGCGTCTTCAGCGGCGTCGCTACGTTGTCATTAACGCGCACGTGCCCTGGGATGACCGTGGCCGAAGTGCCGCTCAGGGCGCTGTATTGCGGGTCGACGAACAACACGGCGTTGGCGATGGGGCCGTTGGCGCCCGTCACACGCGCTGTGACAAAAACGGACTCTTCGGTTTGGCTGGCGCCGATTTGAACGTTCTTGTTCGAGTTAACCTCGGGCACGAGGGGCAAGGCGACCCCTTCGGCGTCCGTGACCGACGAGAGGGTAATGCCGGTAATGACTTGACCGGGCGTGACGGTACGCGTGTAGTCGAACGCCGCGCTCGCCGTGCCGTTGGCGACCACCGTCACGCGACGCGTGGCGTTGGCTTGCGGGATCGTGAATTGCACGCCACCAGCGTTGACGGTCTGATCGACCACAACGTCATAGGTGCCAGCCGGAACGGGAATGACCGAGCCCGTGCCCGCCGTGCCTTGGAACACGGTGGTAGGGGTTGTACCCGTCGTGCGAATGGTGACGTTCGTGCTTGACACGCCAGTCAGAACGATTGCGATGTTCGCGTTGTTGACCGGGTTGTTTTGCTGTGCCGTGTAGACGATGTTTTGCGTCGTCGTCTGACCCGCCGTGATGGTGATGGGGTAAGACGTTTGCGCCGGAGCGTACGTCGTGCCGCCCGAGGCGACATTGGCTACCGTCAAGGTGTAGGTGCCCGGCGCAAGATTGGCCACCGGGGTACCGAGGGTAATCGTTTGGGGCTGCGAACCAGCGGACGTGGAGGTCAAAGTGCCGCTCACGGTCACGCCGGTCACGCCGGTGATGGTCGTAGCGAGCGTACCAGTAGTCGTGTTGTTTTGTTGACGAACGTAGTTGAGGGAGACCGTCGAGGACTGGCCGGCAACGACCGTAACGGTGTCCGTTCCCGTCTCACCGTTCGCACGAACGTACGTGACGCCACCGACGACGATTTGGGCCGGGAGAGTGAACGTGTACGATCCAGCGGGAACCGTAAACTGCTCGCCGTCGTCGACCGAACCGGTGATGCTGTTGGGAATGGTGGTAAAAGCGGAAACCGGAACCGAGACATTGTTCAGGTCGCCTTGGAAATCAACGGCGACAGTGCCGGTGCTCGGCGCCGTCGGGCCTTGCGAGCAGGCCGCGAGGGCCATTGCCGTAGTCAAGGCGATGCTAGCGAACTTCAAACTCTTCATGCATTCCTCCTGCGGAGTGATGGATACGACAACAGAGCGACGAATCGTACTTCGTGAGTGGTCTCTGGCAAGGGGCGCTCCTTCATGAAATTCCGTACCGTGACCTCATGGACTCCAATTCCTGTGAAGTGTGAGGCTCTTGACGGAGTATACGTTTCTGCAGAACGCGTGTCAACGAAATTTGCGCCCGCCCCACGGGCTTTTTCACTTTCGATTTCAAGCGTTTTCTGAGATACGTTTATTGACTTAGCGCACCGACTGCCATCACCTCCCACGATGACGTTCAAACCCTGTCTTGGGTCGTCCTCATCGAAGATCGTAGCACTAACCGTAATCTCATGGTGAGAATTCTGACGCCATCGTCAGATTCGGCTCAGGTACGTGCGGAAGCGCGCTCACATCACTTTAATCCTTCCTAAAGGATGAATGCAATTCTCTTAATTTCGTCCAACGTCCCTCGACTCGCGCCTCCCACCCTTCATTCGAAGGGGTGTACAAAGAGGTCTTCAAAGCTTCGGGCAAATACGTCTGGGCGAAGCTTCCCTCGGGATCGTCGAAGTAGTAGGCGTAGCCGCGCCCGTATCCCTGCGATTTCATCAAGTTCGTCGGAGCGTTGCGCAAGTGGGGCGGGACCGGCGCCGTCACCTCATGCACGGCCTTCAACGCTCGCCCCCAAGCCGTGTACACGGCGTTCGACTTCGGCGCGAGCGCCAAGTACACCACCGCCTGCGCGAGCGCGAGGTCACCTTCCGGACTGCCCAGAAACTCCACGGCCTCCTTGGCGGCGAGACTGAGGCGCAGCGCGGCCGGATCGGCGAGCCCGACGTCTTCGGTGGCCATGCGCACGACCCGTCTCGCGACGTACACCGGATCTGCCCCGCCCGCAATCATGCGCGCCAACCAGTAGAGCGCGCCGTCCACGTGAGAAGCTCTCACACTTTTGTGCAGGGCGGAAATGAGGTTGTAGAACTCCTCGCCTTCCTTGTCCATCGCGGGCGTATGACGCCCGAAGGCTTCGCGCGCCGCCTCGACCGTCACGGGACGAGCGATTTCCGCCGCCACCTCCAGCACGCCGAGCGCTCGCCGCGCGTCTCCGTCCGAGAGGCGAGCGATCAAGTCGAGAGCGTCCGGTTGCACCTCGACGCCTGGCAAGCCGCGCGCGTCCCCGAGGGCGCGCGTCAACAAGTTCCGAAGGTCCTCGCGCGTCAGCGGTTCGAGCACGAGGACGCGCGCGCGCGAGCGAAGCGCCGGATTCACCTCGAAGCTCGGGTTCTCGGTCGTGGCGCCGATCAACGTCAACAAGCCTCGCTCCACGTGCGGCAGCAGCGCGTCCTGCTGCGCTTTGTTGAAGCGATGAATCTCGTCGAGGAACAAAATCGTACGCTCGCCGCTCGGCGCGCGCCGCTGGGCTTCCTCGACCGCCGCGCGCACGTCCTTCACGCCCGCCGTCACGGCGCTGAGCGCCACGAAGTGCGCCCGAACGAGGTCGGCGACGAGCCGCGCGAGCGTCGTCTTGCCGACGCCGGGCGGACCCCAAAAGATCAACGAGGACAGGCGCCCTCCTTCCAGCATGCGGCGAAGCGGCTTGCCGGGTCCGAGAAGGTGTTGCTGGCCGACGATCTCGTCGAGGGTGCGAGGACGCATGCGTTCGGCGAGTGGCGCGGGCGGATCGAACAACGTCATGCCTCGATCCTAGGCTCGGCGAGCAACGCACGAAAGGGTCCCGGCGAGACGATTATCTTGAGGTCATGACGACGCGCGCCTCCTCGCTCGACCTCGGGTACTCGTTTTGCCCGAACGACACTTTCATCTTCTACGCCCTCGCACACGGCAAAGTTCCGTCTCCCCTTTCGGTGCGCGAGCGCCTCGAAGACGTCGAGACGCTCAACGCCTTCGCGCGCGAAGGTCGCCTTCCCATGACGAAGATCAGCTATCGCGCGTACTTCGACGTCATGGACGAGTACGTCGCGCTGCGAAGCGGCGGCGCCCTCGGTCGAGGCGTCGGCCCGCTCGTCGTGACGCACGAGCCGCTGACGTCGCTGAAGGGCAAGGTCGTCGCGTCGCCCGGCGCCCTGACCACGGCCGAGTTGCTGCTGCGGTCCTTCGAGCCGACCGTGAAGGTCGTGCGCATGCGTTACGACGAAGTCATGCCGAGCGTCGCTCGAGGCGACGTCGACGCGGGCCTCATCATCCACGAGTCGCGCTTCACGTACTCCTCGTACGGTTTGAGCAAGTTCTTGGACCTCGGCGCTTGGTGGGAAGGCGAGACGGGCCTGCCCCTGCCGCTCGGGGCGATCCTCGTGCGGCGCGACTTGCCGCGGGCGACGCAACTCGGCTTGCAGGAAGCCGTGCGGGCGTCCCTTCGCTACGCGTGGAACCATCCGGCCGAGCCGCGCGACTACATCCGCGCGCACGCTTTGGAGATGAGCGACGAGGTCATGCAGGCCCACATCGACCTCTACGTCAACGACTTTTCCATCGACGTCGGCGAGGAAGGCGAGCGCGCCGTGCGTGCCTTGCAACGACGGGCAATCGAAGCGGGCGTCACGAAGCCGAGCGACTTGCCGCTCTTCTTGGAGTGATCTTCAAGTCCATTCGCTGACGGGCACGGCGTCGCCGCCGTCGACCTCCACGCTCGTCACGTTGTACCGCCCGTCGAACACCACCGTCACCTCGCCACGATCAAAGTGATCGGACGACACGAAGACCTTTCGAAACACGTAGCCGCCTTCATCGCGCGTGCCGATGTTGGCGCTCTTCGTGAAACGAAGCTCCACGACGTCTCCGTGCCGCTTCGTTCTCAGGCGCAGGCGATACGTGTTCGGATCGTCCTGCTTGACGTAAGGACTCGCGGGCGGTTTGCGGCGAAAGAACATACGTGTAGAGTACGACCCGCCATCCGAGGAGAAAACCCCTCGCCCGCCTCGCGCTTTTTCGCAGGAAAGCTCAGACGCCCGGATCGCGAATCAGCTCGGCGAGCAGCCGAACGTGCCTCGGCCAGACGTCGAGGCGAACGTGCTCGTGCAACGCGTGCGCGCCGTCGCCGGGACTGCCGAGCCCGTCGAGGGTGGGCGCGAGGGGCGCCGTGAAGTTGCCGTCGCTTCCGCCGCCGACGAAGGCTTCGGAGACGTCGAAGCCGAGGGTAACGGCGACTTGCCGCGCCCGCTCGTACAACCGCGCCGTTCCGGGCGTACGTTCGAAGGGCGGACGGTTGAGGCCGCCGAGGACTTCGAGCGTCACGCGAGAATCGGCGGCCGTCATGCCGCGCACTTCGCGCTCCAAACGCTCCGCTTCGGCGAGGGTGGAGACGCGAACGTCCGTCCAGAACTCGGCGAGGTCGGGCACGACATTGACGGGACCACCACCTCCAATACGACCGGTGGAGAGCGTCGTGCCGAGGTCGGGCCGCGCGAAGCTCTCGACGCGGAGAAGCGAGCGGGCGGCCTCGGAAATCGCCGACGCGCCTTGCTGCGGCGCGTTGCCCGCGTGGGACGAAACGCCGTGCACGCGAACGTGATACATCCCGACGCCCTTGCGGCCCGTTTTGAGAGCGTGTGATTCGGCGACGGGCGGTTCCACGACGAGCACGGCGCGAGCGCGCCGCGCCGCCGCCTCGATGTGCTCACGCGACGCGAGCGAGCCGACTTCCTCGTCGGGCGTGAGCAGCACTTCGACCGGAAGCGAGAGGCGGTCGCGCACGAGCTTGAGCGCGTGGACGGCGCCGACGATGCCACCTTTCATGTCGTACGTTCCGGGGCCGAAAACTTTGTCGCCCTCGACGCGCCACGGCATCCTGTCCAAGGTGCCGTGCGGCCACACCGTGTCGGCGTGCGCGAGAATCAGCACGCCTCCGTCGCCGTCGCCGATCGTGAAACGCCGCGTGTCGCCGACGAGGTGCTCCGTCTTCGCGCCGAGCTCTTCGAGCCATCCCTGCACGACGTCCATCACACGGGCGATTCCTCGAGCGTCACCGGACGGGGACTCGATCTCGGTGAGAAGGCGCAAGTCGGCGAGAAGGGCGGTCAGGTCGGGTTGCGTCATGCGCCCCACTGTACTCCGTCTTCCGAAAAGGCGAAGGACCGGCCCAGTGACCGGTCCTTCACCACGACGATTCTCAGGCGCTGAGAATGACCTTCGGTATGTTGGCTTCCTGATTGGAAAGGCGTTTCAGCGTGTCGTCACAGACGGTGAGGCGAACGGTGCCCTTGAGGTACATCTCGTCGAGGTTGCGCCGACCCAGCAGGCGTGCCGCGGCGTCCACGGTCAGTTCGATGGCGTCTTGTTCCAAATCGACCAGTTGGAGTCTCACACGGTCGAAAGTTCCTGGCACCCAACGGCACACCAGTCGATGCATGTTCGGCTCCTTCTCACGACGGAGAACCGTCGTATCGTCTTTTGTTCGACACTTTCAGGTTAGAAGGAGCCCCGCCTCGACACCGATGACTTTCCCAAAGGGAACTTTAAGGTTTCATCACTGGGAGAGCTTCCACCGTGAACTAGATCTCATCCAGCGTCATCTTTTCTCGTCCTCGTCACGTCCTCGCTTCTCGTAACAATTCGGTGAGGCGAGAAAAGGCGCGGCTGTACTTCTTGGCGTACGCGCCATGACGGTACGTGTCGGGAAAGATCTTCGAAAGGTCGCTGCCCGTCACGGCCAAGCCGACCCCGAGGTCGTACACCTTGTCCACGAAGTGCACAAAGCGCAACGCCACGTTTTGGTCGGGCATGGCTTCCACGTCGCGCAAGCCGACGTTGTCCACTCCCGCCAAGAGCTTGCCGAAGCGCGCGGGATGCACGTTCAACAAGTGCCGATTGAGGTCGCGGTGCGAAGCTTCCGCCAACGTTTCGAAGGGTTTGGAAGCTCGCCACGCGGCATACCCGTCGCCGTCGAGCGGCGCGGCGGGCTTCACTCCGCGCGCTCGAAAGTCGGGGCCGTCGACGCGGAGCGCGTCGAAACGATGCGCGATTTCCGTGATCTGCCGCCGGAAGTCCTCGGCATTGAAGCGTCCCTGCCCCAATGCGCCCGGCTCCGTGTTCGACGTCGTCACGACGTTCGTGCCGCTTGGCATGAGACCCGCCAGAAAGGTGTTCACCATATGTGTGTTGCCGGGATCGTCGAGTTCGAACTCGTCCACGGCAAGCAGGGAAAAGCGCGCGAACGCTCGGCGCGCCTCCTCCATTCCGAGGGCGCCCATCGCGTACAGCAGTTCTTGAAAGCTCAGAAAAGCCTTCGCGCCGTCGAAGGCGAACCACGTCGCGGCGAGCAAGTGTGTCTTGCCGACTCCGAAGCCGCCGTCGAGATACACGCCCTCGCCCTCGGGCTTGGAGCGGCGAAACAACCGAAAGCCGCCGCTGGAACGCGACTTCGTCGCGAACGTCCGCAAACGTTCCTTTGCCTCGGCTTGTGACGGAAACGCGGGGTTCGGAAGGTAGTTGTCGAAGCTCACGTTCCGAAAGCGGGCGCTCGGCACGAAGCCTTCGAGCATCTCCGTCGGGGTCAAGGTCGGGCGACGAGCCAGCAAGTCGATCAACGATGAACCTCGAGTTCCACCTTGAAGTTCCCGCGCCGCGTCTCGTTCACGACACGCTTGAAGTCCACCCGACCGAGGCCCTCGGCGGACAGGCTGTCCCCTTCGCGAACTTCGGAACTCGCGCGGGCGACGGCGCCGTTGATGCGCACCTTGCCCGTGTCGATGCCTTGCTGGAAGTACGCGCGGCTCACGCCGAAACCCTTGGCGCCCACGACGTCCACGCGCAAGCTCGGAACGACGACTTCACGCGTCTTCGAACCGCGGCCCGCCGTCTCGCCGACCTCCTCCACCTCGACGTCCGTTCCGGCGAGGCTCGAAAGTTCGAGCAACTGCGCCTTCGCCTTGCCGGTCACGGCCAGCAGGTACGCCGAGCGATCCTCGCGCACGTCTCCGAGTTGCTCGTCGGGCAGGCCGAGGCCGCGCAGCGCCACCGTGAAGTCTTGCAAGTCGAAGCCCGGCCGAAAGTCGCCCGAGACGCGCAGCACCGTCACACCCGAATCCACGCTCGGAATGTGCACGGGGTGCAGCGTCAGCACGACGCGCCGCGCGTCCGGGAAACCTCCGGCGATCACATGACGCACTTCGGGATCGGCGAGGACGCGACGGTCCAAGGTGTCGGCGTCCACGAAACCCGTTCGTACCACGCGTCCGCCGCGCGCTCCGGCGACGAGTTGAGAGAGGTTCTTGCTCACCTCGGCAGGATACCGCGCCGCTCCGACTTCGCCATCCTCCAAAACGCTGATGCTGGCGTTAAGATCACTTCATGGACATTCCCGAACCGATCGGCGTCGTCGGCGCGCCGTACGAAACGCTGAGCGAACTCAAAGGGCACTTCGAGGACATAGACCTCTCGGGCGCCATGCTGATCCTGCTGACCGACACGCAAGGCAAGCGCGCCGACGCTCGCTACGCCGTGCTGGTGCATGCGCCCGATCTCAGCGTGCTCACCGTGGACGCCTTCGGCCCGCGATACGGCGTAGACGGCGAGCAGGCGTTGCGCGACCTCGCCGGGTGGGCGCGGGCGCATGGCATCGAGAACGTCAAGGAGACGGTCGTCAACACCTACGACTTCAACCGCGTCGTGCGCGAACCCGACGAAGCCGAAGTGCGCCGCCTCATCGCCGCGGCGAATCCCAGCGATCTCGGCATCTACCTCGTTCGCGGCGGGTGACGCCGCTCGACGACGTCCTTGCGCTCGGACGTCGCCGCCTTCGCCGCTCGGCAGCGGTCCGAGCAGTACTTCACGTTCTCCCAGTCCCGCTCCCACTTCTTGCGCCACGCGAACGGCAAGCCGCACGTGGCGCACGTCTTGACGGGCCGCTCGGACGGCTTGCGCCCCGCGCCGAAAGCTTTGGCCTTCTTCACCTCAACGCCTCCACGATCCGCTCGGCGAGCGCGTCGGGGTCGTCCGACGCTTCCACGCGCACGACGATCGCCTCTTGCTCCGACGGTTCCTCCAACGTCGCGAGTTGCCCTGCCAGGAACGACGGACCGGCGAAGTGACCGCGCCGAGACGCGAGACGCTCACGCAACAAGGCTTCGGGAACCCGGAGAAACGCGAAGCGAACGCTCGGCGCGTGAAGCTGCTCACGATACGCGTGCTTGAGGGCCGAGCATGCCAGCACCACGCTCTCCCCCATCCGATCTGCTTCGTCGAGCCGCGCCCGCAAAGCATGGAGCCATGGAGCGCGGTCCTCGTCCGTGAGGGCCTCGCCTCGCCGCATCCGTTCCACGTTCCGAGGCGAGTGAAACTCGTCCGCGTCTAGGAACGTCACGTTCAGCCGACGCGCGACTGCTCGTCCCACCGTCGTCTTTCCGCTGCCCGACACGCCCATCACGACCACGATCACGACCACAAGATACGGCGCCGCGTTTCACGGCGCCGTAATCCGAATTTCCCCGACCTTCTCGACGCACGCTCTCAAGCAGAGCTCGCCTCGACGGCCTTCCGTCTCCCGAGGCGTGGTCAGCACGGGGACCGCGCCTCGGAAGACGTTCGCGTCACTCGCCGTCGTCCTGGATCTCGCCGCAGGCGTCACGGGCGCGTCCCGTCTGGGTCAGAGCCCGAGGCGACCTCTCGACGCTTTCTGCACGGGCAAGCCGGTCATGCCGTCGAACTTGTCGATTTCCTCGATGAAGCGCTCGAACAGGTAACGGCTGTCGTGCGGCCCGGGGCTCGCCTCGGGGTGGTACTGCACGCTGAAGACGGGATAACGGCTGTGCGCCATGCCTTCGAGCGATCCGTCGTTGAGGTTGATGTGCGTCGCGACGAACTGCCCGTTCGGGATGGAGTCGATGTCGACGGCGTACCCGTGGTTTTGCGCGGTGATCTCGATGCCGCCGGTCAGCAAGTTCTTGACGGGTTGATTGCCGCCTCGGTGGCCGAACTTCATCTTGAACGTCTGCCCGCCGACGGCGAGGCCCAGAATTTGATGGCCGAGGCAGATGCCGAAGGTCGGGACGAGGCCGAGAAGCTTCCACGCCGTTTCGTGCGCGTACTTGAGGGGCGCCGGATCGCCCGGGCCGTTGGAGAGGAACAGGCCGTGCGGATGAAGCGCCATGATTTGCGCCGGGGTGGTGTTGGCGGGCACGACGATCGGCTCGATGCCGACCTCGGCGAGCCGCTTGATGATGGTGTGCTTGATGCCGAAGTCGAGCAGGACGACGCGTTTACCTTCGCGCAGCGTGGGGTAGGCGTACGGCAACGCCGTCGTGACTTCCTGCGTCATGTCGTGCCCGTCGATGTCTTGGTGCTCGCGGGCGCGGCGCACGAATTCCTGCTCTTCTTCCACGCTGAACTCCCCGTACGGATCTTCGGGGTGCGTGAACGAGCGGTGCGCGACGACGCCCTTCACGACGCCTCCTTCACGCAGACGCCGCACGAGGGCGCGCGTGTCGATCCCGGAGATCGAGACAACGCCGTAGCGCTCCATGAACTCCTGAAGGCTCTGCTCGGCGCGGTGGTTGGAGTAGTGCTCGGTGAACTCGCGCGAGATGAAGCCGCGCACGAAGGGCTTGTTGCTCTCCATGTCGTAGATCGCCACGCCGTAGTTTCCAATGTGAGGATACGTCATGCACACGATCTGCCCGTTGTACGACGGATCGGTCATGATCTCTTGGTAGCCCGTCATGGAGGTGTTGAAGACCACTTCCCCGACCGTCTCGCCGCGATGCCCGAAGGCGTAGCCGCGGTACACCGTTCCGTCTTCCAGCGCCAGTACGGCGCGTTCCTTGCGAATCATGTCATGCCTCCATTCCGCGCTCGCCGTCGCGGTTTCATGGGTGTGCCGCCCTCGGCGGCAATCCGAGCGAGTTTAGCAGGTCGAGGTGAAAACATTGTTCGCGACGAACTGGCGAGCGTTCGTCAGTCGAGGGAACGCAGCATCGCGATCTCGTTGCAGTTCTCGAAGAACGCGCAGCGTTGGCACTCGCTCCAGACTTTCGGGTGGAGGTTGGTCTTGTCGATGCGCGTGTAACCGCACGCTTCGAAGAACTTCTGCTGATACGTCCAAGCGAACAGGGCGGGCAGGCCGAGCGCGCGTCCTTCCGCTTCGCACGCCAAGACGAGGGTCTTGCCGAGCCCTTTGCCTTGAAAGGCGGGGTGAACGGCGAGGCCGCGCACTTCGGCGAGGTCGGGCGCGAGCAGGTGCAGGCCGCACACTCCGGCGAGCCCGCCCGGCCTGCCTTCGTGGGGCGCGGCTTCGAGGACGAAGAAGTCGCGGATCGTCTCGGCCAGCAGTTGCTTGCTGCGCACGAGCATCTGGCCGCGCGCCGCCCAGTACCCGATGAGTTCGTGGATGGCCTCGATGTCCGTGAGTCGCGCTTTGCGCGTCGCGACGGGCGCGTCGGGATGAAGATCGGGAATGGCGATGGAATCTAAGGTCAGCACGCGACGGCCTCCGAGGTGGCGAGCGAGAGGCGCCACGCGACTTCCGCGTCGATCCAGCCGCGCGTGACGCCGCTCACGACTTGCGGTGCGTTCGGCAAGATCGCCGCGAGTTCCGCGACGGGCACTTGCCGAAAGTCGAACTTGCGCCAATACCCTCCGGCGCCCGACGAGAAGAGGTACACGGCGCGGTCGCCGCGCAAGCTCGCGTACGTCAAAGCGCTTCGGGCGAGGGCGCGGCCCACGCCTCGGCCGCGCCACTCGGGCAGGACGGCGGCCGACCGCAGCAGCGACGCGCCGTCGCCGTGCTCGAGGCCGAGAACGCCGATCGGCTTGGAGCCGTCCCAAGCGATCCAGTACGTGGAGTTGTCGGGCGTGGCGCTGAGGTTCGCCTTGGACGGTGCGAGCCCCACGGCGACGATGAGGTCCTGCACGACGCCGAAGTCGTGGTCGGTGGCGGGTTTGATCTTGATGGCGGTGCCTTCGGCGTTCGTCATGCTTCCTCCATTCGGGTCAGAGCAGTTCAAGGCGGCGCTTGGCGCGCCCGAGCAGTTCGCGCACGGCGCTTGGCGCAGTGCCGCCGTACACGGTGCGAGAAGCCACGCTG
Organism: Deinococcus yavapaiensis KR-236; assembly: GCF_003217515.1. Taxonomy (NCBI): domain Bacteria; kingdom Thermotogati; phylum Deinococcota; class Deinococci; order Deinococcales; family Deinococcaceae; genus Deinococcus; species Deinococcus yavapaiensis. The sequence continues at coordinate 47,501 of NZ_QJSX01000015.1, forward strand.
GCTTGGACGGTGAGCTGATCGGGCGTGACGTTCGCGAGGTTCGGGTGGGCGCCCGCGAGTTCCTCGCTCGTGAGATCCCAAAGTTGGCGGCCTTCTCGCACGCACTTCCCGACGAGGGTGCCGACGACCTCGTGCGCTTCGCGAAAGGGCACGCCGGAGCGCGCGAGCAAGTCGGCGAGGTCGGTGGCGGTCGAGTAGCCGCGCTGAGCGGCGGCGAGCATTCGGTCGGCGTTCCACGTGGCGCGCGGCATCATCTCGGTGTGGAGGCGCAGAACGACGCGCAAGGTGTCGTACGCGTCGAAGACGGGTTCCTTGTCTTCTTGCAGGTCCTTGTTGTACGCGAGGGGTGTGCCCTTCACGACCGTCAGTAAGGCCACGAGGTCGCCGAAGACGCGGCCCGCCTTGCCGCGCGTGAGTTCGGACACGTCGGGGTTCTTCTTCTGCGGCATGATGCTCGACCCTGTCGTGAAGGCGTCGGGCAGCGTCAGGAAGCCGAATTCGAAGGTGGAGTACAGCACGAGCTCCTCGGAGAGGCGGCTGAGATGCGCCATGGCGATAGAGCACGCCGAGAGAAACTCCAGCGCGAAGTCGCGGCTACCGACCGAGTCGAGGGAGTTGCGCGTCGGACGCGAAAAGCCGAGCGCGCGCGCCGTTTGAAAGCGGTCGATCGGCCACGGCGTCCCGGCGAGGGCGCCTGCGCCGAGCGGGCACTCGTCCATGCGCTCGGCCGCGTCACGAAAGCGGCTTTCGTCGCGCTCGAGCATCTCGGCGTACGCGAGAAACCAGTGTGACAGGAGAATCGGCTGCGCCACCTGAAGGTGCGTGTAGCCGGGCAAGATCACCTCGGCGTCGAGGTACTGCTCGGCTTGAGCGATGAAGACGCCGCGAAGTTCGCGCAGCGAACTGGCGAGTTCGAGGGCGGCGTCGAAAACGAAGAGGCGGAAGTCGGTGGCCACTTGGTCGTTGCGGCTACGGGCGGTGTGGAGCTTGCCCGCGACCGAGCCGATGCGTTCGCGCAAGACCGCTTCGACGTTCATGTGGACGTCCTCGCGGTCGACGCGCCACTCGAAGTTCCCGGCGAGGACGTCTTCGAGGATGCCTTCGAGGCCTTGCTGAATCGCCTCGGCTTCGTCGACGGTGATGATGCCTTGCGCGGCGAGCATGCCGGCGTGCGCGATGGAGCCGCGAATGTCGTACGCGGCGAGGCGCTGGTCGAACGAGACGGAGGCGTTGAATTCCTCCACCAACTTGTCGGTTGCCTCGCTGAATCGCCCGCCCCACAACTTCGAGTTCGTCATGGCAGTATTGTGCGGCTTCGGTGAGGTCATGCGCTCGCCTCTCGTGGCACGAGGAGGCGCATCTCGTTCGTGGCTTCGAAGCCGAGGCGTTCGTACATCGCTCGCCCCGCGTCGGAAGCGTTGAGGGTGACGACGCGCACGCCGCGCGAACGGGCCTCGTCCACAATTCGCGTCATGAGCGTTCGGGCCACGCCGCGTCCGCGATGATGGGGCGCGACGTACACGTTCAGGACGTAGCCGCGCAAGGGCTGCGCGTCGAGCGGATGGGGCGGCCAGTCGAGGATCATGAGACCCGCTCCGCCGATGGCGACTCCGTCTTCCTCGGCGATGAAGCCGAGGTACGCGCCACGGGCGAGCGCGGCACGGACCCAAGGCACGAACGCGAGGGTCATGGGCGCGAGGGACGCCGCGTCACGTCCCATGTCCGAGAACATCCGCTCTCGGTGGGACGCGACGAGTTCGGCGTCCGAGGGAGCCGCGACACGAAGTCGCGTCAATCTCCCACCTCCACGGTTTCCTTGTCGCTCGCTTTGCTTTCGGCGCGGGCGCGCACACGCAAGCGAAGCGCGTTGAGCTTGATGAAGGCGGCCGCGTCGGCTTGGTTGTAGTCGCCGCCCGCCTCGAAGGTCACGAGATCCTTGTCGTAGAGGCTCTTGGGCGCCTTGCGTCCCACGACGATGGCGTTGCCTTTGTAGAGCTTGAGGCGCGCCGTTCCCGTGACACTCGCCGCGACGAAGTCGAAGTAGGCTTGCAGCGCTTCGCGTTCGGGCGCGTACCAAAAGCCGTTGTAGATGAGCTCGGCGTACTTCGGCCCGAGCGCGTCGCGTTGGTGCAGCACCTCTCGGTCGAGGGTGACGCTCTCGACGGCGCGGCGAGCGTGGTAGAGCAGGGTGCCGCCGGGCGTTTCGTACACGCCGCGCGACTTCATGCCGACGAAGCGGTTCTCGACGAGGTCGAGCCTTCCGACGCCGTGCTTCCCGGCGATCTTGTTGGCGGTGTCGAGCAGGTCGGCGGGGCTGTAGCGCACTCCGTTGATCGCGACGGGGTTGCCGCTTTCGAATTCGACTTCGACGTACTCGGGCGTGTTGGGCGCCTCGGTGGGATCGACGGTGAGCTTGAACATGTGCGCGGGCGGTTCGCACCACGGGTCTTCGAGGATGCCGCCTTCGTAGGAGATGTGCAGGAGGTTGGCGTCCGTGCTCCACGGATCCTTCTTCGTGGTGGGCACGGGAATGCCGTGCTCGCGCGCGAACTCCTCGAGGTCGGCGCGGCCTTGGAAGGTCCACTCGCGCCACGGCGCGACCGTCTTGATTTCGGGTTCGAGGGCGAGCGCGGTGAGCTCGAAGCGCACTTGGTCGTTGCCTTTGCCGGTCGCGCCGTGGCTGATCGCCTCGGCGCCTTCTTGCTTGGCGATTTCGACGAGGTGCTTGGCGATGAGGGGGCGCGCGATGCTGGTGCCGAGGAGGTAGTAGCCTTCGTAAACGGCGGCGGAGCGCATCATCGGAAAGACGAAGTCGGAGACGAACTCTTCGCGCAAGTCGAGCGCGTAGGCGTTGACGGCGCCCGTGTTCAGGGCCTTGACCCGCGCCTGTTCGACTTCGTCGCCTTGGCCGATGTCGGCCGTGAAGGCCACGACGTCGTAGCCGCGCTCGGTTTGGAGCCATTTGAGGATGATGGAGGTGTCGAGGCCGCCGCTGTACGCGAGCACGATCTTCTTGTTGTTCGTCATGGAGTTCGCTCCTTCACGGCAAGACTACTCCCGACGCGAAGCGCCGCCCCGAAGTCAAATGACTGGGGCGAGGCTTCAACGTCGGGAGGTCAGTGTCGGCATTTCGAGTAGCTATACGCGATTCGCGTATTTCTATGCAAGGCTATCAGATGCGGTCGGCAGGGTCAAGCGAACGGCCGGAAGCACGACGCGTGCTTCCGGCCGCCGTGAAGCGCGTTCAGTTCAAGCGGTAATTCACGCCGAGGCGCACCCCGAAGCCGAAGCCGAAGCCGAGCCCGCTGCTCGTCGAGCCGCCGCCGCTGGCCGACGCGAACGAGATTGTCGGCCCGACCGAACCTTCCACGAAGGGCGTGAAGGCGGTGCCAGTGTTGAAGTTGAGGCCCGCGAGGACGTTGGGAGACAAGCTGAGCCCGCCGACGCTGGCGCCCGAACCCGTCGCGAGCACGAAGCTGGCGCCGAGTCCGAAGCCGTAGTACGCGTCGAGCCCCGTATTGGCGGCGCCCGTCGGAATGAGGTAGGACACGTCGCCGCTCAACGCGAGACCGCCTCCGCTTCCGAAGAATCCCACGACCGGCAGGCCCACTCCGAAGCGCAAGCCGTTGTCCTGCTGGTACTGGGCGCCCACGAGGAAGAAGCCGACTTGATCGGCGGCGGCGGTCGAGGCGAACGTCAACGCCATGGCCAACAACGCAGTTCTCTTCATGAGAAAAAGTGAACCATACCCATCGGCCGATTGCAAATCATCGTTCGCAAATGTGCATAAACTTTCCAAGACCCCGGCGTGATATGCTCCTCACCTGGAATGCCGAAGCGCACTGACCTCCAGACCATCTTGATTCTCGGCAGCGGACCTATTCAGATCGGTCAGGCTGCCGAGTTCGACTACAGCGGCACGCAGGCCCTCAAGGCCCTCAAAAAGGAAGGCTACCGCGTCGTCCTCGTGAACTCGAATCCGGCGACGATCATGACCGACCCCGACCTCGCCGACGCGACGTACCTGGAGCCGCTCACCCCGGCGTTCGTGCGCAAAGTCATCGAGAAGGAGCGTCCCGACGCCCTGCTGCCGACCCTCGGCGGACAAACCGCCCTCAACCTCGCCATGGACCTCCACGAAGACGGCACCTTGCAGGAATTCGGCGTGGAACTCATCGGCGCGGGCGTGGAGGCCATCAAGAAGGGCGAGGACCGCGAGCTCTTCCAAGCGGCGATGAAGAAGATCGGCGTGGAAACCGCCAAGGGCAAGATGGTCCACTCCATGGAAGAAGCGCGCGAGTTTCAAAAGGAACTCGGCCTTCCGGTCGTGATTCGACCGTCGTTCACCCTCGGCGGCACCGGAGGCGGCATCGCCTTTTCGTACGAGGAATTCGAGACGATCACCGCGCAAGGCCTGCACGACTCGCCCGTGCACTCCGTCCTGCTCGAAGAAAGCATCCTCGGCTGGAAGGAGTACGAGTTGGAAGTGATGCGCGACACGGGCGACACCGTCGTCATCATCACGTCCATCGAGAACTTCGACCCGATGGGCGTCCACACCGGCGACTCGATCACCGTGGCGCCCGCGCAGACTCTCAGCGACGTCGAGTACCAGCGCCTGCGCGACTACTCCATGGCGATCATTCGTGAAATCGGCGTCGAAACGGGCGGAAGCAACATCCAATTCGCCGTGAATCCCGACGACGGCCGCGTCATCGTCATCGAGATGAATCCGCGCGTGTCTCGCTCGTCGGCCCTCGCGAGCAAGGCGACGGGCTTCCCGATCGCCAAGATCGCCGCCCTGCTCGCCGTCGGATACCGCCTCGAAGAGTTGCCCAACGACATCACGCGCGTCACGCCCGCCGCTTTCGAGCCGACGATCGACTACGTCGTCACGAAAATTCCGCGTTTCGCCTTCGAGAAGTTTCCCGGCACGCACGACGCCCTCGGCACGCAGATGAGAAGCGTCGGTGAAGTCATGGCGATCGGGCGGACGTTCAAGGAAAGCCTGCAAAAGGCCCTTCGCAGCATCGAGACGGACGTGCGCGGCGCGTTCAAGGAGATGAGCGACGAGGAACTGAGGCGTCTGCTCTACCCCAATCCGAAGCGCTTGGAAGCCGTGCTGGAACTCTTGCGGCGTGGCGAGGAGCTCGCCGCCCTGTTCGACGCGACGAAAATCGACACGTGGTTCTTGTCGCAGCTCAAGGAGATCACCGACGCCGAGCAGGAGATCGCCGAACTCGGCCCGATCGAAGCTTGGAAGTACGAGATCTGGCGTGAAGTGAAGCGCCTGGGCTTCAGCGACGCGCGCGTCGGCGAGCTTACGGGCAAGACCGAGCTTGACGTGCGCCAACTTCGCAAGGCGGCCAAAGCGACGCCCGTGTACAAGACCGTCGACACGTGCGCCGCCGAGTTCGAGGCGTACACTCCCTACCACTACTCCACGTACGAGTGGGAAGACGAGGTGCGCGCCACCGACAAGCCGAAAGTCGTCATCCTCGGCTCGGGACCCAACCGCATCGGGCAGGGCGTGGAATTCGACTACGCGACCGTTCACGCCGTGTGGGCGCTGCAAGAAGCGGGCTACGAGACGATCATGGTGAACTCCAATCCCGAGACGGTCTCCACGGACTACGACACCGCCGACCGCCTGTACTTCGAGCCCCTGACCTTCGAGGACGTCATGAACATCGTCGAGCACGAAAAGCCCGTCGGCGTGATCGTGCAGCTCGGCGGTCAGACGCCCCTCAAGCTCGCGCGGCGACTCGAAGAGGCGGGCGCGCCGATTATCGGAACGAGTCCGAGCGCCATCCACGAAGCCGAGGACCGCGCCTCGTTCAACGCTTTGTGCGAGCGACTCGGCATTCCCCAGCCGAACGGCAAGGTCGCGCGCGACGCCGACGAAGCGCTGAGGCTCGCGGGCGAGCTCGGCTTTCCCCTCATGGCGAGGCCGAGTTACGTCCTCGGCGGTCGCGCGATGCGCACGGTGCGCAGCATGAACGAGTTGCGCTCGTATCTGCGCGAAGTGTACGCCGCCGTCGAAGGGCAGCCGAGCATCCTCCTCGACCAGTTCCTCGAAGGAGCGCTCGAACTCGACGTCGACACTCTGTGCGACGGCACGACGGCGGTCGTCGCGGGCATCATGGAGCACGTCGAAGCGGCGGGCGTCCACTCGGGCGACTCCGCGTGCATCCTGCCGCCCGTCCACCTTTCCGAGGAGTTGCTGCAAACGGTGAAGGAGACGACGCGAAAGCTCGCGCTCGAACTCGGCGTGAAGGGCCTCATGAACGTCCAGTACGCGATCAAGGACGGCGTCGCGTACATCCTGGAGGCCAATCCGCGCGCCTCGCGCACCGTGCCGTTCGTATCGAAGGCCGTCGCGCACCCGCTCGCGAAGTACGCGGCGCGCATCGCCGTCGGCCAGACCCTTCAGGACATCGGCCTCACCGACACGCCCGTGCCGAACATGTACAGCGTGAAGGAAGTGCACTTGCCCTTCTTGAAGTTCAAGAACGTCTCGCCGATCCTCGGGCCGGAAATGAAGTCCACCGGGGAAAGCATGGGCATCGACCGCGATCCGTACCTCGCGTTCTACCGCGCCGAGCTCGGCGTGAAGACGATGTTGCCCCTCGAAGGCACGGCGCTCGTCCTCGGCGAGGGACTCGACGACGTGAAGGCGACTTTGGCGGACGCGGGCTTCCAAGTCGAGTCGAGCGGCACCGAGCTTCCGAGCCTGCTTATCGACACGACCGCTTCCCCCTTGCTGCGCCGCGCCCTCGAAAACGGCACCCCGTTCGTCACCACGAAGGAAGCGGCCACGTGGACCGTGAAGGCGATCGCCGCCGCGAAGCACGCGAACCTGGGCGTCACGAGCTTGCAAGAGTGGCAGTCTTGAGGACCCGCCCGCGCAGGTGGTGAATAAAAGACATTCTCATCGTATAAGTCGTTATCTTGTTGTTATCAGCGCCCGAGAGGGCGCTTTTTTGGTGACGCCGAGGGGCGCGGAGGGTATCCTTCGTTCATGAGGGCCATTCGAATCCACACGCCCGGCGACGCCTCGCACCTCTCGCTCGACGACATGGACGTGCCGACGCCGAAACCGGGAGAGGCGAGGATACGCGTGGCGTTTGCAGGGCTGAACTTCATCGACGTGTACCACCGCTCGGGCACGTACAAGCTGCCCCTTCCGGCCGTCATCGGAAGCGAAGGCGCCGGAGTGGTGGACGCGGTCGGCGACGGCGTGACGGAGGTGCGTCCGGGTCAGCGGGTCGCGTGGGCGACGAGCGTCGGAGCGTACGCGGAGTTCGCGGTCGTGCCCGCGTGGAAGCTCGCCCCGATTCCCGAAGGCGTGACGGACGAGATCGCGGCGGCCGTGATGCTGCAGGGCATGACCGCTCACTATCTGGCGCGCAGCACGTATCCCCTCAAGGAGGGCGACACGGCGCTCGTGCACGCGGCGGCGGGCGGAGTGGGGCAGTTGCTCGTGCAAATCGCCGCCAAGCTCGGCGCGAGCGTGATCGCCACGGTGGGAAGCGAGGAGAAAGCCGAGATCGCGCGAGGCCTGGGAGCGCGACACGTCATTCTCTACCGCGAGCAGGACTTCGTGGCGCAGACGAAGCGCGTCACGCAGGAAAGAGGCGTGGACGTCGTATACGACAGCGTCGGGCGCGACACCTTCTTGAAAGGCTTCGACGTGCTTCGCCCGCGCGGCCTGATGTGCCTGTACGGAGCGAGCAGCGGACCGGTCGAGCCGTTCGATCCGCAGTTGCTCAACGCGAAAGGCAGCGTGTTCGTCACGCGTCCCACCTTGGGTCACTACATCGCGACGCGCGAGGAGCTCATGGGCCGGGCGAGCGAGTTGTTCGAGTGGATTCAGCGCGGCGAACTGAAGGTGACGGTCGACCGAGTGTTCGGCCTCGCCGAGGCGCCCGAAGCGCACGGGTACATGGAGGCGCGCCGCACGAAGGGCAAGGTGCTCCTCGAAGTCGCGGCGCGAAACACGTAGGTCGGGGCGGGCGCGTCAAGCGAGGGCGGAGGAACCGCCCGTCTCGTTCAAGACGCGCCGGTACTTCAAGAAGCTCGCGATTCGCCACGTGACGATGTACGTGACGACCATCAAAAAGAACAAGGCGGTTTCCGTGAGGACGTCCATGTCGCTCAGCAACAGGCGCATGACGACGCGAAGCCCGACGAGGACACCGAAGGTGAGCAGCAGCATCTGAGCGGAACGCTGATAGATCTGCCCGTCGGCGCGGCGCTCGTAGTTCGTGTGGTAGACGAGCGGGACGGCGAATACGAGGCCGACGAGCACCGCGACCATCGGTTGCCAAAGAGGCGCGTCAATGCCGATGTGACCGTCGGGGTGCAGCATCACGAAGGGAATGCCCGTCATGATGCCGAAGGCGGGAATCAGCAAAGTCGTTCCGTTGCCCCTGAGAGGCTTGTGGATGTTTCTGGAGCGCCGCCACATGGCGAACAAAACCATCAGGAGGGGAACGTAGCCGATCCAGGCAGGCACGTGCATGAGTGAAAAATAGCGCTTGCGCTTGAGGGGAAACTGAAGATCAGCGCGCAATGCGACGCGTCAGGGCGTCACGACGACCTTGCCGACGACGCGGCGCTCCAGCAAGGCTCTCAGCGCCTCGGGCGTCTTGTCCAGCGGGTAACGCTCGCTGATGACGGGACGCACCTTGCCCTCGGCGATCCAAGAGGCGAGCCGCGTGATGTTGCGCGCGTTGCCGCCGGGATCGCGCCGCGCGAATTCACCCCAAAACACGCCGACGAGCGACGCGCCTTTGAGCAGGGGCAAGTTGAGGGGCAGCTTCGGAATGTCGCCGCCCGCGAATCCCACGACGAGGTAGCGCCCACCCCACGCGATGGAGCGGAAGGCGGGTTCGGCGTACGCGGCGCCGACGGGATCGTAGATGACGTCCGGGCCGAGGCCGTTCGTGAGGTCCTTGAGTCTCGCTCGCAAGTCTTCCTTGGAGTAATCGAGGACGTCGTCCGCGCCGTGCGCCTCGGCGACGGCGAGTTTCTCGGGCGTGCTGGCCGCCGCGATCACCCGCGCGCCCATCGCCTTGCCGATCATCACGGCGGCGAGCCCCACGCCGCCCGCCGCGCCGAGAACGAGCATCGTCTCGCCGGACTGAAGCTTCGCGCGGTCGCAAAGAGCGTGCATGGACGTTCCGTACGCGAGGCTGAGGCTCGCCGCGACCTCGAACGTCAAGGTGTCCGGAATTGGCAGGACGTTGGCGGCGGGCGCGAGAAGCTTCTCGGCGAAGGTGCCCGCGCCCGTGAAGGCCGCGACCCGTTGTCCGACCCGGACGTGCCGCACGTTCTCCCCGACCGCCGAGACGACCCCGGCCGCTTCCGCCCCGGGAACGAACGGCAAGGACGGCTTCACTTGATACTGCCCTTGCACCATCAGGGCGTCGGGGTAGTTCACGCCCGCCGCCTTCACGTCGATCACGACCTCGTCGGGACCGGGCGTGGGGTCGGGAAGGGCGCGCAGGGCGAGCGCGTCGATCGGGCCGAACGATTCGCACACAACGGCGTTCATGCGCGGAGCGTACCATGTCTCACGCCGCCATCCTCTCGGGACCGCCGGGGTGTACCATCGGATATCGACACAGGCTTTCATCCCACCTTTGAATCTCTAGGAGAGGAATTTATGAAACATGCCCTTCTGACCGTCCTGCTTCTCGGCTCGCTCGCCTCCGCGCAAGGCTCCAAAGGCCCTATCACCATCGGCTCCAAAATCGACACCGAGGGCGCCTTGCTGTGCCAAATCACGAAGCAACTTCTCGAAGCGAACGACTTCAAGGTGAACGACCGCTGCTCCACGGGTCCCACGGCGGTCGTGCGTCGCGCCCTGCTGCAAGGCGAGATCGACATGTACCCCGAGTACACGGGCACCGCGCTCTTTTTGCTCGGAGAGCAAGGCCAAAAGATCGATCCGAACGTGTCGAGAAGCGCCGCGCGCGCGTACAGCACCGCCAAACAACTCGACTTGAAGGTCAACCGCGTCGTGTGGCTCGGACGCGCTCCCGCCAACAACACCTGGGCGATCGCCGTCACGAAGTCCGTCGCCGACAAGAACAAGTTGCGCACGATGGCCGACCTCGCGAAGTACGTCAACGGTGGCGGCGTGATCAAGCTCGCCGCCTCGCAGGAATTCGTGGACCGTGACGACGCCCTCAAAGCCTTCGAGAAGACGTACGGCTTCGCCCTCAAGCCCGAGCAACTCGTGATCGTGCCGGGCGGCAACACCACGCAGACGCAGCAGGCGGCCGCTCAAGGCACGAGCGGCGTGAACGCGGCGATGGCGTACGGTACGGACGGCTCGATCGCCGCGCTCGGCCTCGTGTCTCTCTCCGATCCCAAGGGCGCGGTCGCCGTCTACGAGCCTGCCATCACGATGCGGCAGCAAGTCGCGCAGCGCTTCCCCGAAATCGCGCGAATCGTCAATCCCGTCTTCGCGCGCCTCACCGCGCCGACGCTGCAAACGCTCAACGGACGCATCGCCGTCGGTGGGGAGAGCCCCGCGAACGTCGCGCGCGACTTTCTGAAGCGGGGCGGCTTCGTGAAGTGACGCGGGCCGCAAGCGTGAACTTCATCGTCGCGCTCGGAGCGCTCGTCGGGCTTTTCGCGGTCTTCGCGCCTTGGCTGTCGTTTCGAGCGAACCGGCTCGTTCCGGGCGAAGGCGTGGCGTTCTGGGCGTTCGCGTCGCCCTTGAAGTGGATCGTGTTGGGAAGTTGGCTGCTCGCGCTGTGCTTCGCGTGGACGCCGAAGCGGACGAGGGCGTGGCCCACCGTGCTTCTGGCGGCGCTCGCGGCCCTCGCGGCGACCTTGCTGATCGGTGTCGAAGCCGCCCGGCTGATGAGCGAGTCGACTCCGTTCGCTCGGGTCTCGCCGTCGGCCGGAACGTGGCTGTCGCTGCTCGCCGTGTACGTGGTGAGCTTCGGCGCGGCGCGTGACGTCCGCTTCGGCGGCGTGCCGACATTGCTGGCGGTGATCGCGCCTCCCCTGCTCGGCGCGTGGCGCGACCTGGGGCCTATGCTGGAGCTTCGCAACGTCGCCGACACCTTCGGCCAGCAACTCGTGCAGCACGCGGCGCTCAGCGTCGTCGCGGTCCTGCTCGCCACGCTCGTCGGACTGCCGCTCGGAGTGGCCGCCGCCCGAAACCGCCGCTTGGAAGGCGCCGTTCTCGCCACGACGGGTTTTTTCCAAACGGTGCCGAGCCTCGCGCTGTTCGGAGTGCTGCTGCCGATTCTCGCGGTGCTGGGACGCGGCGTGAACGTCGGGACGTATCTTCTCGTGACGCTCGGCGCGGCGCTCGTCGGCTTCGCGCTCACGCGGATGAAAAGGGCGCGGGTTCTCGGCGCCTTCCTCGCCTCGCTCGGAAGCCTCGGCGCGGCCTTCTTGCTCGGAATCGGGGCGCTCAATGCCGTCGCGGGCCAAGGAGTGACGCTCGCGCTCGGCGCTCCGCTCGCAGACGCGGGACTGCGCGGCATCGGCTCGGCGCCCGCGCTCGTCGCCCTCACGCTGTACGCGCTGCTGCCGATCGTCACGAACACCTTCGTGGGCTTGCGTTCCGTTCCCGAGGGTGTGCGGGACGCCGCGCGAGGAATGGGCATGACGCCTCGCCAAGTTTTGATGCGCGCCGAGGTGCCGCTCGCCTGGCCGTTCATTCTCGACGGGTTGCGCGGCAGCCTCGTCTTGACGTTCGGCCTCACGACGATCGCGGCCTTGATTGGAGCGGGCGGACTGGGCTTCTTCATCTTGCGCGGCGTGGAAAGCGGCACGTCCGACCTCGTGCTGCTCGGCGCCGTGCCGATCGTCGTCCTCGCCCTCGCCCTCGACGCGGCCTTGAAGTTCATCGCGCGCCTCGCCACGCCCAAAGGCCTGAGGACGTAGGAGGAGAACTTGATCGAGCTTCGCAACGTTACCAAACGCTACGGGACGAGCCCGCCCGTTCTGGAGAACATCGATTTGCACGTCGCCCAAGGCGAGCTCGTGATTCTGATCGGGCCGAGCGGTTGCGGAAAGAGTACGCTGCTGCGCCTCGTGAACCGCCTGATCGAGCCGACGTCGGGCACCATCCTGATCGGTGGGCAGGACACGGCGAGCGTCGATCCCGTGGAATTGCGGCGCGGCATCGGCTACGTCATTCAAAGCATCGGTTTGTTTCCGCACCTCACGATCTTCGAGAACGTGGAGGTCGTGCCGAGCATCACGGGCGTCTCGAAGGCGAAGCGGCGCGAAGGTGCGCGCGAACTGCTGAGTCGAGTCGGCTTGGAGCCCGACACCTTCGGAGGACGCTATCCGCGTGAACTTTCCGGCGGGCAGCAGCAGCGCGTCGGAATCGCGCGGGCGCTCGCCGCCGATCCCGCCGTGCTCTTGATGGACGAGCCGTTCAGCGCCGTCGATCCCCTCACGCGCGACGCGCTGCAAGAGCAGTTCTTGCACCTCAAGCGCACGATCGGCAAGACGATCGTGTTCGTCACGCACGACATCGACGAGGCCGTGAAGCTCGGCGACCGTGTGTGCGTGCTCGGCGAGGGGCGCGTGCAGCAGTACGACACTCCGCAGGTCTTGCTGCACCGACCCGCCAATTCGTTCGTGGCGAGCTTCGTCGGAGAGGACCGCGAGCTCAAGCGGCTCTCGAAGTTGACGGCGCGCGACGTGATGCGCTCGACGAGCGGCTCCTTCGAGCGAACCGTGCCCGCGACGCTCGCCGCGCACCTCGCTCTCAGCAAGTTGCTCGGCGCGGACGGCGAACTCGGCGTGACCGACGAGCACGGTCGGGTCATCGGCTCGTTGCAGCTCACCGACTTCGGACAGCGCGCATGAGCCGCGCCGCGTCGACGCCGTGGTTGATCGCGTCGTGGGCGCTGACTTGGGCCCTCTTCGCTTGGCAGGACTTTTGGCGAACCGCGCTGCACGCTCTCTTTCACGACGTCACGACGCCCGTGTTCGAGCGCGCGACGCTCCTCACGCTCGTTTGGCAGCACCTCGGCCTCTCGCTCGGCGCCTTCGGGCTCGTGGTGCTGATCGGCCTGCCGCTCGCCATCCTCGTGACGCGCGGCGCCGGGCGAGCCTTCTTGCCGCTCGCGTCCAACGTCGTCGCCGTCGGCCAGACGTTTCCGCCGACCGCCGTGCTGTTCCTCGCGCTTCCCATCTTCGGCTTCGGTCCGACGGCGGCCGTGCTCGCGTTGTTCCTCTACGGGTTGCTGCCGGTCGTGCGGGGGACGCTGACCGGCTTGGAAAGCGTGTCGGACAGTGCGCGCGACGCCGCTCGGGGCATGGGCATGAACGGCTTGCAACTCCTGACGAGGCTCGACTTGCCCCTCGCCTTGCCCGCCATGCTCGCCGGACTTCGCGCGTCGCTCGTCTTGCTGATCTCGACCGCGACCATCGCGCCTCTCGTCGGGACAGGGGGTCTGGGCGTGCCGATCATCGCCGGCCTCAGCGTCGGGAACCTCGCGCTCGTCTTGCAAGGCGCGGTTCCCGTGGCGCTTCTCGCCATCCTCACAGACTGGACGGTTCGGGCAGTGGAACGACGCGTCACGCCTTGGCAGCTTTCCGAAGCGCAATGAAACACCCCGCTTCCACGAAGGAAGCGGGGGCTCGGCGCGAGGCGTCGCGGTTTACGCGTCCCCGCCGCCTTCTACGGCGTCACCAAGGTCCACTTCCTCGGCGCTGACCATCTTCTGCGGCTGCACGACCGCCAAGATGGCGACGTCCGCGTCGATGGCGATGCGGCAGCCCTCGGGAAGTTGCAGGTCGCCGGCGCGAATGACGTCGCCGATGCCCAGACTCGTCACGTCCACGACGATTTCGTCGGGAATGCGGCGCGGACCGGGAGCGATGATGGCGAGGTTATGGACGAGCACGTCCAGAATCCCGCCTTGGTCCGTGACGCCGCGAGGCTTGCCGCCGGTATGCACGGGCACGCGCGCTTCGATCTCTTGGCCGTACGTGGCGAGGTAGAAGTCGGCGTGGGCCACGGTACGCTTGCGCTTGTCCATCTGGACGGACTTGACGATGGCGGGCAAGGGCTCTTGGCCTTCGAGCGTCAGTTCGACGAGGCCGTGCGTGCTTTGACTGCGGAACACGACGTCGAAGGCTCGGGCTTCGATCGCGATGGGAACGCTGCGTTCCTTGTTGTACGCGACGGCGGGAATGTAGCCTTGCGGAAGTTTGTCCTTGTGCGAACGGGGAATGGCTTTGAGTTCCATGGGTTCCTCCTTGAGTCGCCCGCAGTCTAGCAACGCGATTTTCAGAATCACGCGCGGGTTGACCGAAGCTTAACTCATCATGAGATCAGCCCAGCATGAGGCCGTGGAGTTCTTCGAGAAGCGCTTCGCCTTCGGAGGTCGTGCGTGCGACGAGCAAGATGGTGTCTTGGCCTGCCAGCGTACCCACGATGTCGTCGCGGCGTAACTTGTCGAGAACGTAGGCGACGCCGTTGGCGTGCCCTTCGGCCGTCTTGACGATGAGCAGGTTCTCGCCTCGGTCGACGTCGGTGACGAAGGTACGAAAGAGACGGCCGAGTTCGTCCATGACGTCCAACTCGGTTTGTACGGAAGCGAGGCTGTAGCGGTGCTTGCTCTTGCCGATGGGAAGGCGGACGAGGCGCAGTTCGTTGATGTCGCGGGACACGGTGGCTTGCGTGACGCGGATGCCTTCGGCGCGCAAACGGTCGACGAGTTCGCTTTGGGTGCTGATGTTCTCGCGGCTGATGATTTCTTGGATGCGCTTTTGTCGTTGTTCTTTGCTGAGCATGTCGGTCCTGTGACGCGGTCGAAAAGACCGCCCACCGAGCGTGGGCGGTTCGCATCGATCCGAATAATTATACACTATTTCGTTGAATATACGCCTCAAGCGCGGCCGTCAAAAGACGCTCGGCGACCGCGCGCTTGCTCATCCTCGGCCACGCCTCGCTTTCGCCGGAAGGGCGCACGAGCGTCACCTCGTTGTCGTCACCGCCGAATCCGCTTCCCTCGCGCGCCGGATAATTCAACAAAATAAAGTCGGCGTTCTTGCGGCGCGCCTTTCCGGCGGCGCGCTCCACGCCCGCGTGCGTTTCCATCGCGAACCCCACGAGCACGCGGCGTTCCTTGCTCGCGCCCATCTCGGCGAGGATGTCGGGATTCGGCACGAGGTGAATGACGGCGTCTCCCTGCGTCTTGGCCTGCTTCTCGTTCGACGGCTCGGCCGCGCGGTAATCGGCGACGGCCGCCGTCGCGACGACGAGATCGGCGGCGCCGAAGACGCTCATCGCCGCGTCACGCATCTGCACGGCGCTTTCGACGTTCATCAGCGTGACGCCGCTCGGAGCGGGCAGCGAGACGGGACCGCTCACCAAGGTGACGAGCGCTCCTCGCGCGACGGCGCGCTCGGCGACGGCGAAGCCCATCTTGCCGCTGGAGGGATTGGAGACGAAACGCACGGGATCGAGATACTCGCGCGTCGGGCCCGCCGTGACGAGCACGTGCCTGCCTGCGAGGTCCTTCGGCGTCAGGACGTCGCGCGCGGCCCGCGCGACGTCCTCGGGTTCCGCCATGCGGCCGAAGCCTTCCCCTTCCCCGGAGCTTCCCAGCGCGCCGAAGTGCGGTCCTACGAACGCGTGCCCCCACGCGCGCAGCTGAGCGACGTTGCGAATCGTCGCGTCGTGAAACCACATCGTCGGGTTCATGGCGGGCGCCCACAAAATCGGGGCGCGCGTCGAGAGCAAGATCGCCGACGCGAGGTCGTCCGCTCGGCCCGACGCGTGGCGCGACATCAAGTCGGCGCCCGCCGAGACGACCACGACGACGTCCGCTTTCGCGAGTCGAAGGTGCTGCGCGTCGGGCCGAGCCTCGAACCAAGTCTCGTCCGTCGCGATTTCATGATCGGCCGCCGTCGCGAGCGACAGGGGCGTGACGAACGCGAGGGCCGCGCGCGTGGCGACGACCCTCGTCTCGAAGCCCGCTTCTCTCAAGCGGCGCAGCACCATCGGCGCCTTCACGGCCGCCATGGAACCGGACACGATGACCGTCGCGCGAGGAGCCGCCTCGGAAGGCACGGTCTCCCCTGCCACGTCAATCCCGGTCGCGGTCGCGCTCGGCGTTGAGTTGCGCTTGCAGTTGCGCTTGACGCGCGCGCTGGTAATCCGTCGTCATGCGGTCCTCGTCGATGAGGCCTTCCCCGACGACGAGCTTGCCCGTCGCGAGTTCACGCATCGCCTGCGTGACGAGATTGCGCGTCCTGGCCCGCTGTTCCGGAGCCAGCACGCTTTGCGCGCCCGAGCGCAGTTGCAAGGCGCGTTTGGCCGTGACGACCGAGAGGCGGTACTTGCTGTCCGTCATGCCGAGCAATTTGTCGATGTCTTTTTCTGCCATGTCGCACCTTCCGATCAGCGAGCGCGCCAGCGAGCTTGGCGCGCTTCGTAACACGTCATGATACAGGCCGCGCGTGAGACGCTCAAGCGTGCGCCTCGAGGTTCTCGGGCCTCGGATTCAGCGAGCGGCTGGCCAGCCACAGCAGCGCGACGGCGAACACGGGCTGCAACAGCACCAGGGCCGCGTTGACGCGTACGAAGCAGCCCGTCTCGGCGGCGCACACCTCGAACGGCAGTTGCGCGAAGTGAAACGTCATCCAACCGAGCGATTCGACCGTGCTCGCCGCGTCGAGCAGCAGCCAAAACGCCCACCACAGCAGCACGAACGCCAAGAACGCGCTGAGCAGCGACCAGCGCGAACTGCGGCCGATCGCGGACGCCGCGAGGCCGATGGCAGGCGGAACGAGCAAAGCGCACGCGAGCGTGACGCCCAGCAGCAGCAGCGTGCGCGGCGCCAGGCTCACCTCGCCGAGCGGCACGACGCCCGACAGGAAGTACGCGGCCGAACCGAGCAGCAAGAACGTCAGCGCGACGAGTTCCACGAGCAGCCAAGCGTACTTCACGAGCACGAGCGTCGCGCCGCGCGCCCGAGTCGGCGTGCGCGCCGGAAAGACGCCGAGGCCGCCAAACACCCAGTACAGTGCGAGCGACCCCGCGACGAGCGACGCGACGAGCGCTTGCAAGTTCGGCGCGCGCACTTGCCACGCGATGAACGCGTCGAGAAGCGCCACGACGAACGCCGCCGTGCCGAGGCTGCCGATTCGCTGTCTCGCCTCCGACCGAAAAGCCGCCCGAAACGTTCGCATGCCACGTCCTCCAAGTTCTTACGGTAGCGAGGCGTCCGATGTGTTCGCTCACCTTTTCCTTGAGCGGAACTTGCGATCCGCTCGAAGCTCGCCGAATTGCGACCTCGGTACGATTGCCGCCCGGCGGCGAAACGGGTAGCATTGGAGGGCTGAAGATGAAGCGCCGTTAAAGGCCGAAGGAGGTGGTGGATGTGACAAGCGAAATAGAGCCCCCGAGTCCGCTTCCTCACGTTTCCATCCTTTTCGGGAGGCTTCATGCGTCACGCCATCTTCTCTGAATCCGACATCCTCCAAGCAGCGGAGGTCACCCCATGCTGACTTACTACCGCAGCATCGGCGGCAAGCTCAACCTCATCGACGAGTACATCGACGGATGCTGGATCAGCGCCATCGCGCCCACCCCCCAAGAACTGCTGGACGTGAGCCGCGAGACGGGGCTGCCCCTCGACCTGCTGCAATACCCGCTCGATCCCGACGAGCGCGCCCGCTTCGAGCGTGACGACGGACACGTCCTCGTCGTGTTGCAGACGTCCAAGCGCCTCAACGAGGAAGGCGGGATTCCCTACGACACGGTGCCGCTTGGCATCCTCCACACCGACCACTGCATCGTCACGGTGTGCTCGCAGGACAACCCGGCCATTCAAGACGTCACGGCGGGCCTCGTACGGCAAATTCGCACGGCCAAGAAAAATCGCCTCACCCTGCAGATCTTCCTGCGGGCCGCGCAGCGCTTCCTGATCGATTTGAGGCGCATCGACAAGATGATCGACGCGGCCGAGGACCGCTTGGAAAGCGCCACGCGCAACCAGGAGTTGCTCGACCTTCTCAACATCGAAAAGAGCCTCGTGTACTTCAAGACGGCCCTCAAGGCCAACGAGGTGATGATGGAGCGGCTCAAGCGAGAGCGCCTCTTCGACATGTACGAAGACGACCAGGACCTTCTCAACGACGTCATCATCGAGAATCAGCAGGCGGTCGAGATGACGGACATCGCGCAAAGCATTCTCGGCGTCACGATGAACACGTTCGCCGCCGTCATCAACAACAACGTGAACGGCGTGGTGCGCATTTTGACGGTCACGACGATCCTCGTGGCGATTCCGACACTCGTCACCAGCATCTTCGGCATGAACGTCCCCCTGCCCGCTCAAGGACGGGAGTGGGCCGTTTGGGTCGTGCTGGTTCTCGCCTTCGGCATCTCCGTCGGGGTGGGCCTGCTGTTCCGAAAGCTGCGCTGGCTGTGACTTCTCGCGCTTCGCCCCCGCGACTTCGTAAGGTGCTCGCGGGGGCATTCGTCTGAGCGTGCCAGAGTAGTCTGACTTCATGAATCTTCGTCCGCTCGCCGTCTCGCTCGCCTTCGCCGGCATCGCGCTCGCCGCCACGACGGGCGCGCCGTCCGTGCGGCTTGCGACCGGATTCGTGGCGGCGGTTCCGCCCGGGAGTACCACGAGCGCCGCGTACGTCACCCTCAAGAACACCTCGAATCAAGCTGTTCGCCTCACGGCCGTCAAGACCACCCTCGCCGGACACGCCCTGCTGATGCAGACGACGCATCCCGGTCACGAAGCGGACGGCATGATCGGCATGCGCAAAGTCGCCGCGCTCGTGATTCCCGCCAAGGGGCAACTCGTGATGAAGCCAGACGGCAACCACGTCATGCTGATGGACTTGAAGCGCGTTCCCAAGGAAGGCGAACGTGTCAACGTCACCTTCACGTTCTCGACGGGCACCTTGATCGTCTCGTTGCCCGTTCGGAGGCCCGTGTGAGCGTGAACACCGCTTCAACGGGTGACGCGCCGAAGCTCGACGTCGCGACGAGCCTGACGCGCGCCCTGCTCGCCGTGGCGCTGCTGCTGAGCTTGGTGTGGGTGTACGCCCGCTTGCAAAACCCCTTTCCTTACTTCGGCACGCCTTACGAGGGGCGTCCGGTCGCTGCGACCTTCACGGCCACCGACCAAGACGGGCGAGCGTTCGACTTCGCGTCCACGCGAGGTCAGGTCGTCGCTCTCTTTTTCGGATTCACGCATTGCCCCAACATCTGCCCGTTGACGCTGTCGTACCTGGAGCGGGCGCGGCAGCAACTGCCCGCCGACGTTCGAGACGACGTGCGCGTCGTCTTCGTCACGCTCGACCCCGAGCGTGACAAGCCCGCCCTGATCAAGCAGTACGTGGACTACTTCGGCAAGGACGTCACGGGCCTTTACATTCCGGCGGGCGATTTGAAGGCCGTCGCGAACGACTACCAAGTTCGCTACGCCAAGGCGCCCGTGGAGGGAACGAGCAACTACTTCATCAACCACACGACGGCCACGTACGTCATTGACCGCACGGGGCGCTTGCGCGTGAAGTACGACTACACCCAGATGCCGCAAGTCGACAAGGTCGTGAACGACTTGCGCGAGGTACTCAAGCGATGAATGCCGACAATCTCAACCCGACGGCCGCCCAGCTTTTGCTGTCGTGGCGCTTCGATCCGCTCGTGTGGCTAATCGCCGCCGCGCTGATCGGCACGTACTTCTGGCAATTCGCCAAAAGCCGCCGCGACCTCCAAGCAAGGCAGCAGTGGCGACCTTGGCGCGCCGTCTCGTTCGGCCTCGGAGCCTTCGTCGCGCTGTTCGCGCTGCAATCCGAGGCGTCCTCGTACACCCTCAACTCCATGGCGCTTTACATGGGCCGCCTCATGCTGCTCGCCGAACTCGCCCCACCCCTCTTGATTCTCGGCGTGCCGCGCCACCTCGTTCGACTCGGCGCGAAGGACGGTCCGCTCGGACGCACGCTCGCGTTCCTGCTCGACCCGTTCGTCGCCGCCGCGCTGTGGATCACGATCATCGTGTTCTGGAACCTTCCGGTGGGCTTCAACGCCTCGCTCGTGAGCGCCACGGCGAGCGGCTTGCTGCCCTTGCTGTACCTGTTCGGCGGCACGCTCGCCTGGGCGGTCACCCTCAATCCCCTCCCTCGGCTCAGCCCGCTCGGCGTGGGCGGGCGAGGCTGGTTCGGCTTTCTCGCGAGTTTACCGATGATGGGCGTCGCCGCCGTGTGGCTGTACTCGCCCGCCGTCCTGTACTCGCCGTACGTCAACGTGCCGTGCTTGTGGAACCTCACGCCCCTGCAAAATCAGCAGATTTCGGGTTGGGTGATGATGATCGCCGGGATTCCCGCCATGGCCGTCGCGATCGGGCAGCTCTTCTTGTGGATCGCGAGGATCGCCGACGCGAACGACGGCACGCCGTACGAGGAGACGAATGCGTCGCCTCCGACGCCTGTGCCGCAAGGCGAACGAGGAGCTTGAAGAAGAACGACGCCCGATGGGGCGTCGTTCTTCCGTTGTCGGCAAGAGTGTCGGCTTTGCAAGGCGCCGTGCGCGTCGACGCTTCTCAGGCGCGGCTTACTTCGCTCGGCAAGCTGAGGTCGAAGCCCGCCGCCTTCCACGCGCTCACCGAGCCCAGGACGTTGCGGGCGTCTTTGAAGCCGTGGCGCTCCAAAATGGAGACCGCCATGGAGGACCGGTAGCCGCTGCCGCAGTACACCGCGACGGGACGCTCCGGGTCGAGGCCGAGCTTCGGCAAGTCTTCCCACAGCGTCCCGAGGAAGGCGTGCTTCGCGGTGGGCACGTGCCCTGTACGCCACTCGTCCGGGCGGCGCACGTCGAGGACTTGCACGTCGTCGTTCGCGTCGAGGCAGGCGCGCAGTTCCTGCACGCTCATCTGCCCGCCTTGGCGCCACGGCAAGCCCGCTTCGATCCAGCCGCGCATTCCGTGCCGCAAGAAGCCCAAGATGCTTTCGAGGCCGAGCCGCAGCAAGTGGCGCTCGACGATCTCCTCGTGGTCGGGCGAATCGAGGACGATCAGCAGGCGGTGGTGCGGCGCGAGCATCCAGCCCGCGTGGATGGGGAACGCGTCTCGCAAGGCGATGTTGAGGCTGCCGTCGAGGTGCGCGGACGCGTACGCTTCGATTTCGCGCGCGTCGAGGACGACGCTGTCAGGATCTTCCATCGCTTCGCGGAAGTCTTGCGGCGAGAGCCACGGGGTGGCGGGCCGCACGCCGAGGTAGCCCGGTCCTGAGGCGTTGAGCTTCTTGACGCGCCCGTAGTACGAGGGTTGCGGCGGAAGGTCCGAGGTGAGGTTCGTGACGAAGGACGCCTCGTCGGTCGCTTTGAAGTGCGGGTTGTGCTGCCGTTCGTAGCCCAGCGTGGTGCAGTCACGAATGCCGATCCGTCCGCCGCAAGGGCTGCCGTGACCGTGCGCGGGCAAGACGAGCAGTCCGTCGTCGAGCGCGCCGAACTTCTCGGTGAGAGAGTGGTGCAGTTGGCGCGCGCCGTCCTCGGCGGAGACGCCCGACGCGAGGTCGGGGCGGCCCACTTCCGCGTTGAAGAGGGTATCGCCGCTGAGCAGCGCCCACTCGCCTTCCGCGCCGAGCCCGCCGCCCGACAGCACGAGGCTGATGGCGTCGGGAGAGTGGCCGGGCGTGTGCAGGGCGCGCAGTTCGAGCTTGCCGAGCGTGAGTTCCTCGCCGTCTTGCAGCTTGTGCACGTCGAAGCCGTAGTCGCCCGGACCGCCGTACACGGTGGCGCTCGTGAGGGTGCAAAGTTCGCGGGCGCCGGACACGAAGTCGGCGTGGATGTGCGTCTCGATGACGTGGGTGATGCGAACGCCGTGCTTCTTGGCGAAGTCGAGGTAGACGTCCACGTCGCGGCGCGGATCGACGACCGCCGCGCAGCCCGCCTCTTCGTCGGCGATGAAGTACGACAAGGCGCTGAGGCCCTCGGTCTTGATGGTGTGGAGGATCATGAGCGGTCCTGATCTTGCCCGGACCCGTTGTCGTGCCAACCGCTTCCGGCGCCGCCTTCCTCGCCGCCGAGGCCACGCTCGTACGAATTCGGCGTCGTCTCGGACTTGGCAGGCGCAGCGGGGTTCGGCGTCGTCGTCTCGAAGTCGTCGACGGTGCCGTCGTGGGTCTCGTGGTCGTTGCGCTGTGTCATACGTCCCCCTCGTTGTGTTGAATTGCCCGCAGTAGAGCAACGGCGCGGGGCGGCGTGATGACAGCACGGTGAAGAAATGGTCAGTTTCGTTCCAATTCCTCGGCGAGCCTCAAGACCTCGCGCGCCTCGGCGGCGTGCAAGTTCTCGACGAGGCGGCCGTGCAGCACGGCAACGCTCTTTCCGCCCGCCCGAGCCTCCTTCCACACGGCGAGCAGTTCGTGCGCTCGGCCCACGTCGTCCTCAGTCGGGCCGAACACGCGGTGACACGGTTCGATCTGCGACGGATGGATGAGGGTCTTGCCGTCGAAGCCGAGCGCGCGGCCTTGCTGGCACTGCGCCTCGAAGCCCTGCATGTCCTGCACGTCGAGGGACACGCCGTCGAGAACGACGCGGCCGTACGCGCGGGCGACCAGCACGACGTGCGACAAGGCGTACAGAAGGGCCTCGCGGTTCGGCGCGGCCTTCGCACGCAAGTCCGTCACGAGATCGGACGTGCCCATCACGAGGCACGCCACACCACGCTCGCGAGCGAGCTCCTCGGCGCGCAAGACGCCGAGCGGCGTCTCGATGGTGAGCCACACGGGCACCGAGACGGACAACGAGCGCACGTCCTCGACCTTCTCGGCTTTCGGCAACATGATCGCGTGCGGCCCGAGCTCCAAAAGGAGTTGCAAATCGTCGTCGCCCCACGGCGTGTCGAGACCGTTCATTCTCACGACGACGCGGCGACCGTGCAGCGAGGCGAGCGCCTCGCGCACGTTCTCGCGCGCCCTCGTCTTGTGCTCGGGCGCGACCCCGTCCTCCAAGTCGAGAATCAGGACGTCGGGCGTGAGGATGCGCGCCTTCTCGAGCGCGCGGGTGTTGTCGGCGGGCACGTACAGAGCGGAGCGGTGCATGAATTCAGCGTAGAGCGTAGACTGGCGCGCGTGTCGAGCCTCGTGCGGCTGGAGAACGTGAACGTCGCCTTGGACGGGCGCAACGTGCTGAGCAACGTGACGTGGAGTTTGCAGCGAGGTGACGTCGTGGTCGTCACCGGGCCCAACGGAGCGGGAAAGAGCACCTTCTTGAAGCTTCTGCGCGGCGACCTTTGGCCGAGCGGCGGCACGAGGACCTACGCGTTCGACGGCAAGAGCACGAGGAGTCCCTTGATCGCGCGGGAGCGCGTCGCCCTCGTGTCACCCGAACTCGCCGACTGGTACGGCAAGAGCGAGTGGGTCTTGAGCGCCTTGGACGTCGTCTTGAGCGGCTTGACGGGCGAGAAGTTGCCGCCTTTTCCGCGCCTCGCCTTGCACGAGGAGGCCGCTCGCCGCACGATCGACCGACTTGGAATCTCGCATCTCGCCGAGCGGGACGTGCGCACCTTGTCGCAAGGACAGCGTCGCCGAGTTCTGCTGGGACGGGCGCTCGTGTCGCGTCCCGAAGCGTTGCTGCTCGACGAGTTCTTCGAAGGCGTGGACGCCGAGGGTCGCGCGGCTTTGCGCGAAGCGGTCGAAGGGCTCGGCCTCACCGTCGTCGCGACGACGCACCGAGCAGAGGACGTGCCGCGCACGGCGACGCGGTTCGTCGAGGTGGGCGGCGAAGCGGTGCGCGAGCGACGAGGGATGCCGTCGAGCGCCTCGTCACGTCCGCTCGGCATGCGGGCGGTGCCAGGCGGCGCCGTGCTGCTGGCCGTGGAGAACGCCGACGTGTACCGCGGCGAAACGCTCGTCCTTCAAAGCGTGAACTTCGAGTGGCGAGCGGGGCAGCATTGGGCGATCTTCGGGCCGAACGGAGCGGGCAAGAGCACCTTCGCGCGCCTTTTGGCGGGCGAGCTTTACCCGGCGAGCGGGACGGCGCGGCGGCTCGACTTGCCGGCAAACGCGTCGCTCGAAGAACGCCGCCGTCACATCGCCTTCGTGTCCGCCGAGACGCAGACGGAATTGCTGCGGGCCGCTCAGTTACGAGAGCGCGTCACGGGTGCAGACGTGATCGCCTCCGGTTTGTTCGGCACGGTCGGCTGGACGCCCGTCGCCGAGCCGTCGCAAGCCGCGCGCATCGAGGACATCGCGAAGCGGCTCGGCGTGGCCGCGTTGCTGGAACGTGAGATCGAAGGGCTGTCGTACGGGCAGCTCAAACGTCTCCTGCTCGCGCGCGCCCTCGTCGGGCAAGCTCGCCTGCTGCTGCTCGACGAACCGTTCGAGTCGCTCGACGCGACCACGAAGACGGCCCTCGGCGTCCTGCTTCGAGAGCGGGTCGCTCAAGGCGTGCACGTCGCGCTCGTCGTGCATCACCCGAGCGACCTTCCGGACTTCGTGACGAACGCGCTTCACGTCGACGCGGGCCGTGTGAAATTCGATTGACGAGCGTCAGTTGTGCAGGCCGCCGCCCTCCACGACCGGCGTGTGCGGCTTGCGGTCGGCCAAACTGCCGCGCTCCTTGTAGTTGACGAAGCTCGTGTGCTCGTCGGGGCGCATGAAGCTCATCAACTTGTCCGTGACTCCGGGCAGAAGGTCGTACAGCACCGCGAACTGCTTCGCGGCCGGGTAGGGGTACACGACGGGGCGGTAGTGCTCGA
This sequence comes from Deinococcus yavapaiensis KR-236, assembly GCF_003217515.1. Classification (NCBI taxonomy): domain Bacteria; kingdom Thermotogati; phylum Deinococcota; class Deinococci; order Deinococcales; family Deinococcaceae; genus Deinococcus; species Deinococcus yavapaiensis. Next base: position 72,223 of record NZ_QJSX01000015.1, read on the forward strand.
TCGCATTCGCGACGGCCTCCCCGACTTGGCTCGCCTCCAGCACGGGCCGCACGAGGTGCGCGCCGCGTCCGCCCTCCTTCACGTTCGTCGCCTTGTCGAAAAAGGGCGTGCGCACCGCCACCGGCAACACCGCCGTCACCTTCACGCCGGTCTTCTCGACGTGCATGAGCTCTTGACGCAGCGCTTGCGTCATGAGCTCCACGAATCCCTTCGTGCCGCAGTAGATTCCCTGGTAAGGAAAGGCCACGCGGCCCGCGACCGACGCGAGGTTGACGATGTGCCCGCTTCCCTGTGCGCGCATGACGGGCACGGCGGCCTGCACTGCGTACAGCATTCCCATCACGTTGAGTTCGAAGAGGTCACGAACGCGCGTCTCCTCCGAGTGTTCGATCGAGTCGACGAAAGCTTCGCCGGGATCGTTGACCATGACGTCGATTCGGCCGAAGGCGCGAACGGTCTCCGACACGAGCCGCTGCACTTGCGCGCGGTCACGCACGTCTGTCGGCACGACGAGCGCCGTCGCGGCGAGTTCACGAACTTCTCGCGCGACCGTTTCGAGGTCGTCTCGGTGCCGGGCGGCCAGAACGACGGTCGCGCCGCGCTGAGCACACGCGAGCGCGATCGCGCGACCGATGCCTTGAGAAGCGCCCGTCACGACGACGATTTTACCGTCGAGCGTCTTGGCAGGCTTTTTGCGCACCAGCTCACGAGCGGCGGCGGACGCGAGGGCGAGCGCGCCGGTGGCGACGACGGTGCGCAGCAACGATGTCGTGGAGTTCGGCATGCCTCACCGTAGGAGGGCGGTATGGACGGCGACGGACCGTCGCGTGAACGAGGCTTCACGCAGCGCGCGACCGAGGGCTTCATGAGCGTGAAACGAGGAAAATAAAAGTTAGATTACGACGAAACGCCCGCAGCCCCCCTCTCTATGAGCCTGATTGCAAAGAGGCGTAAGAGGCGTGTAAGATCGTTATAAGAAGGACTTCGAGGGTAGAGCATGTCGAGGTTCAGAAGTCGGACTTTCGGCTTGCCTTCTTTTCGACGCCTGGAGGCTGGAATTCATGAAATTGAGTGCGCTTACACGTCCCCTTGCCGCCGCGCTGACCTTCGGGTTGATCGCGGGATGCGCTCAGGTCGACGTGCCTCGTGCCGAGATCTCGGCTCGACCGGCGTACGTCATGCAAGTCGCCGTTCGGCCAAGCGACACCCCTGAAGGCATCGCCGCGAAATTCGGCGGTCAGGTCTACACGTTCGACGCGTCCCAAGGCTACGCCATCGTGGGCTTCACGTCCTCGCAACGAGACGAGGCGCAGCGGCGCGTTCGGGCGCTCGGGACGTCCGACGTGCCGCAGCCAAACATCAACACCTTCGAAGCCAGCGCGACGATGGTCGCGCAAGGTTCGGTCGGCATCTGGTCGGGCGGCTCGGTCGGCATTTGGTCGGGCGGCTCGGTCGGCATCTGGTCGGGCGGCAATTTCACGCCCGTGCCGGAAAACTCGGCCTCGTTCAACCAAATCGAGTTGGAACGCGCCCAATCGAGCCTCGCCAAGAATCTCGGGGCGGGCGTGAAAGTCGCCGTGATCGACACGGGCATCGATCTTACCCACTCCGCGTTCGCGTACTCGCTCGCGCCCGCTTCCGAGTGGAAGGACTTCGTCGACGGCGACGCGTCACCTCAGGAAGCGGGAACGCGGGGCAACGCCGGATACGGCCACGGAACGGCGGTGGCGGGCATCGTGCTGCAAATCGCGCCGAACGCGACGATTCTGCCGCTTCGCGTCCTCGGGCCCGACGGAGGTGGCGACGCCCTCAGCGTCGCGCTCGCCATCGATCACGCCGTCGCCATGAACGCCCAAGTCATCAATCTCAGCCTTGGCAGCCCCCAAAACTACGAGGTGGTACAACTCGCGGTCGAGCGCGCCACGAAGGCGGGGCGTTTCGTCATCGCGTCGGCGGGCAACGACAATCGAGCGGCCATCACCTACCCCGCTCAGTTGATGTCGCTCAAAGGCCTCGACGCGTATGGCGTCAGCGTGGGCAGCATCAACCGATTCGACACCAAGTCGTCGTTCTCAAACTTCATGAAGGACCGCTTGGAGATCGTCGCGCCCGGCGAGGGGATCTACTCGACCTACCCGGGCACCCTTCAGGCCGCTTGGAGCGGAACGTCCATGTCGGCGCCCATCATCTCGGGCGCGTTGGCCTTGGCCCTCGGGCAGAATCGAACGGTCAAGCCCGAAGAGCTCGTCAAAAACCTTCTGGACAAGAGTGACGACGTGTACGCCAACGGGCAGAACAGCCTGTACAAGGACATGCTCGGAAAAGGCCGCGTCGATTTGCAGCAGTTCCTGGCCAGCACCATCTCTTACTGACGCGGCTCGAACGACTTATCATGGTGAAGCGAACGACGGGAAAATCCCGCCATCGTTCGCTTCGTCTTTAGGAGCTTAGCCTGCATGACCGATCCCGTTTCGTCCTCTCTCCCCGACCTCGGGCCGCATGACACGATGGCAGCCCTGCTCGCTGCCGCCGAGGCAGCCGTGTCGGCACAAGAGGAAAGCGGTCTCGAACTTGCCGACCGAGCTCATGCTTTTGCCGTCGCCAACGGACGACCCGACGGAGCGGCGCGCGCGAACTTGTTGAGGGGACGTGTGTACGCCACGAGCGAGGACAGTCAACGGGCGGTTCCCGTCCTCACCTCGGCGGTGCAAGACTTCGAAGCGCTGCACGACGACGAGGGACGTTGCGAAGCCTTGATCACCTTGGGGCGCTTGTTCTTGGCGATCGGCGAACTTCCGCTGGCACAAGAACAGTTGCAAGCGGCCCTGACCCTCGCCGACGAGAACGATCTGCGGGCCGTCAAGGCGACCGCTTTGAATTTGCTGGCGGGCGTAGATCACCGCAGCGGCTTGTTCGACGAGGCCTTGTCGCGCCTGCGAAGCGCGCTGCAATTGTACCGAGACCTCGAAGACAAGAGCGCGGAAGCCAAGATCGCGAGCAACATCGGTTTGCTGTATGTAAGCCGAGGTCAGTACTCCGACGCCTTGGAGTACTTGATCGGCGCCTACGACCTGCTTCGGCAGGAAGTCAGTGACGCGCGAACCGAGAACAACGTCCTCACCAATCTCGGGCATCTCTACTTGCAATTGAACGAGCCGAGCAAAGCTTACGAGTATCTTCGCAGCGCCTTGGAACTGGCTCGAAGTCGGCAGGACAACTACGTCGAGGCCGTCGTCACCCTCAACATCGGTGAAGCTCTCGTGCGCCTTCAAGATCTCGAGGAGGCGCAGCAATCGTTCGAGAACGCCCAGCGCCTCTTTCACGCCATCAATTCGCGTTGGGGCGAAGCGAACGCCCTCAACGGACTGGGAAGCATCTTGGCCCTTCGAGCTCACTTCGACGCGGCGGAGCGCGCCCACTTGGAAGCCGCGCAGATCGCCGAGGAGATCGGCGACCTCGAAGTCAAGCTCGAGGCGACGATCGCTCTCGGAAAGGCTCAGGCGCGGCGCGAGCACTTCGAATCGGCCGTCGCGTCGTTCACGATGGCCTTGACGTTGGCGGGCGAGGCGGACAGCCCGAAAAGCGCCGCCGAAGCGCACCTCGCCTTGGCGGAGGTCTTCGAGCGGGCGGGCGATTTCTCCAGCGCGCTGCGCCACTTCCAGGCGTACCACGAGCAGGACAAGGCCCTGTTCAACGAGCAGGGCGATCGGCGCACCCGCGAGTTGACCGCGCGGTTCGATTTGGAGCGTGCCAAACACGAGGCGGAGGTGCAGCGGGTTCGGCGCGAGGCGGCCGAAGAAGCGCAGGCGAAAGCCGAGGCGCTCGTTCGGGCTCGTACGCAGGAGTTGGAGCAGGCGCACTTGGAAGTCGTCACGCGGCTTGCCGTCGCAGGCGAGTCGCGTGACGACTTGACGGGCGAGCACACGTGGCGCGTCGGTCACCTCGCGGGGCTCATCGCGAGAGAACTGCGCTGGTCACAAGAAGACGCGACGCGTCTTCGCATCGCGGCGCGTCTTCACGATGTCGGCAAGATCGGCATTCCGGACTCGGTGCTGCTCAAGCCCGGGCGGTACACGCCCGAGGAGTACGAGCACATGAAGACGCACACCGTCATCGGAGCGCGGATTTTGTCGGGGGGAAGGTCGAAGTTGCTGCAACTCGCCGAGGAGATCGCCTTGACGCATCACGAGCGGTGGGACGGCGCCGGCTACCCCTTCGGGCGCAGCGGAGAGGACATCCCCTTGGCAGGACGCATCGTGGCGGTCGCCGACGTGTACGACGCACTGTTGCAGCAGCGGTCGTACAAACGGGCGTGGTCGCACGAGGAAGCGTGCGAGGAATTGCAGCGTCAGGCGGGCACTCAGTTCGACCCGACCGTGGTGAGGGCGGCGCTGGCCTTGTTGAAGCGCCCGGATTTCCCGCAGCTGATGCACAACGACGACGCGACGACGACCCTGGAGAACGGCGACTTGTGGAAAGCGCCGCCGTTGCTTCTCCCCGGGTCGTCGGACGCGTCGTGAAGGGCTCGCGGCCTTCGGTCAAGTGCTGAGCACGACGATCTTCAAGTAGGTGAGCTCCTCGACGCTCGCCAAGGCGCCTTCGCGTCCGAAGCCGCTGTCCTTGATGCCGCCGTACGGCATCTGATCCACGCGGAAGGTGCTGGCGTCGTTCACGATGACGCCGCCCGCTTCGACGTCGCGCGCCGCCACGAGCGCCTTGGCGAGGTCGCGCGTGAAGACGCCCGTCTGCAAGCCGTACCGACTGTCGTTCGCTTGACGAATCGCTTCATCGAACGTCGTGGCGCGCGACAGCACGACGACGGGCCCGAAAGCTTCCTCGCGCACGATTCGGGCGTGCGGCGGAACGTCCTCGAGGATGGTGGGCGGCAGGTAACGCCCGTTTGCCGTGCCGCCCAAGACGACGCGACCGCCGAGATCGACGGCTTCTCGAATCCACTCGGCGAGCCGTGCGCCCGCGCGTTCGTCGACGAGGGGACCCACGTCCGTGGCAGGATCGAGTGGATCGCCGACGATCAGGGCGCGCGAAGCGGCGACGAACGCCTCCTTGAAGGCGTCGTACACCGCCTCGTGCACGATGAGGCGTTGCGGGTGAATGCAGACTTGACCTTGGTACGCGAAGCTCGAAGCGGCGAGCTTGCGCACGGCGAGGTCGAGGTCGGCGCTTTCGTCGACGATGTTGGCGGCGTTGTTGCCGAGTTCCAGCACGACGGGCTTGAGACCCGACGCCTTCTTGATGGCTTCGCCCACGCCGGGACTGCCCGTGAAGCTCACGATGGCCACTTCGGGCGCGCTCACGAGGACGCCGCCAAGTTCCGCGCCGCCGTGCAAGACGTTCACGGCGCCCGCCGGAAAGCCTGCGTCGGTGAGAAGCTCGGCGAGCATCAAGGCCGTGAGGGGCGTTTGCGGCGCGGGCTTGAGAACCACGGTGTTGCCGCCCGCGAGGGCCGGTCCGACTTTGTGCAAGGCGAGGTTGAGCGGGAAGTTGAACGGACTGATGGCGGCGACGACGCCCCTCGGCGCGCGAACGGTGAAGCCGAACTTGCCTTCGCCGAACTTCGACGCGTCGAGCGGGACCGTCTGCCCGGCGAGCGTCGAGGCGGCGTCGGCGGCAAAGGCGAGGTTCTCGACCGAACGCGCGACCTCCATCCGAGACGCCTTGAGAGGCTTACCCGCCTCGGTCGCGATAACGCGGGCGAACTCGTCGGCGCGCTCCGAGAGCAGGGCGGACGCTCGCCTCAGGAGATCCGCCCGGCGATGCGCGGGCAGTTGCCGCGTTTGCGTCAATGCCTTCACGGCGGCGTCCAAGGCCGCGCGCACTTCTTCGGCGCCGCCTTGCGGAACGTCGTAGAGGGCGCGGCCAGTCGCGGGTTCCAAGACTCGGGCGGAAGGACCGCCTTCCACGCGTCGCCCCGCGATGAAGTGCGGAACGACCGTCACGCTGAGGACCGTCATGCCTTCAGTCTAGACGACAAGCATGTCATCCGGCGCTCCTCGTCGCGCGCGGAGGCGTGAAGATCGAGACAAGCTTCAACGACGGCCACGTCAACGTGACGAGCATCGGCATGGCGAGTTCACGTTGCCAGAAATCGAAGGAGTCGAGGTCGTTGGCCCGCGTCACGAGAAGGCTGAGCACCGTGCCGTGCGTGACGACGAGTTCGTCTTGTTCCCGCTCGGCCATGAAGGCGGTCAAAGCGGCTCGGAAGCGGTCGTGGGCTTCGTTCGCGCTTTCCTCTCCGAAGACACGCTCGGCGGGCGTGGCGAACAGCGCGCGGATGGCGGCGTGGAAGTCTTCGGGACGGTCGAAGTACGGCGCGGTCGTCCGGGCGTGCTCGGCGAGGCCCGGACGAGTCTCAGCCTTCAGGTGAAGCGTTCGGGCGATGACGGCGCCCGTGCGAACCGCCTTGGGTTCCTCGCTCGTCACGACGCGCGACAAGCTCAGCGTGGCGACGCGCTCGGCGAGTTCGACGGCTTGCTGCTCGCCGAGGTCGGTGAGGCGCCAAGCGTGCGAGGCGACGGTCGAGTCTTGGCGAGTTTGAGCGTGCCGAACGAGGTGAAGGCGGCGCACGACGTCGACTGTATCAAACCGCCCCGGCTTACAAACCCCAGATGCGCGGCGGGGCGAGCTCAAGGAGGTTGCCGCTCGGATCGTGAAAGTACAAGCTCTCGCCACGCTCGCCCCAACGGTAGCGCGTCACCGACAAGCCGGCGGCGACGAGGCGTGCGTGCCACGTTTCGGCCTCCTGAGGCGCCATGGCGAAGCAGACGTGGCCGCCAACCGAGCCCGCGTGTACCGGCGTGCTGCCCGGCTTGACGCTCTCTCGCGGATCGAAGAGCAGCAGCATGGCGTCCTGGGCGCGCAAGAACAGGTGGCGGCCCGCCAAGCGCGCGAACACCTGGAAGCCGAGCACGTTCACGTAGAAAGCCTCGGCCTCGTCGAGGTCGTGGACGTACAGGCAAGTTTCGAGAACGCGCACGAGCGCAGTGTACTTCCCACCGACACTGTCAGCGAAGTGGGAGGAAGTTCGGAACGTGCAGGGCGTGCCCGATGCGTGACCGCAAGGCGGCGCGCCACGAGGAGCGGGGAGTCACTTCGCGCAGCAAGGCGCGGCAGGCATGCCGGACGTTCGCGTCGTCGTGGGTGCTTCCGAGACGCAAGGCGTCGAGCGCCTCCTGACCTCGCGTTCTCAAGGCTTGAATGGCGGCGACCCGCACGCGCTGGGAAGGCGACGCGAGCAGGGCGACGAGATGATGAGGTTCGATCGCCGCGTTCATGACTCCAGGCTACAAAGTGGCTGCGGAGAGCGGATCAGCCGAAGGGCGAGGAACGCTCATCGTCCTTTAGGCGTACCTGGCGCACATGCTAGGCTGCTTCTCATGCGGCTCCGCGCCTCCACGCCGCCCGTCGGCGAACGCCTCGACAAAGCCGATCCCGTGCGCGACATGTTCGCCGAGATCGCCCCGAAGTACGACCTTCTCAACCGCGTGCTGAGCCTCGGCGTGGATCAAGGCTGGCGGCGCGCGGCGACCCGCGAAGCGTTGCTGCTCCACCCGAAGCGCGTCTTGGACGTCGCGACGGGCACGGCGGACTTCGCGCTCGAACTCAAGCGGGCCGCGCCCGACGCCGAGGTGATCGGGTGCGATTTCGTTCCGCAAATGCTGGAAATCGGTCGCCAAAAGGCCGCCGCGCGAGGCCTGGACGTGCAGTTGGAGGAAGGCGACGCCCTGAACCTGCCGTACGAGGACGCGTCGTTCGACGTCGTGACGTGCGCGTTCGGCTTCCGCAACTTCGCCGACTACAAGCGCGGCCTCGCCGAATTTCATCGGGTCCTGCGGCCGAACGGTCGCCTCGTGATCCTGGAGTTCCCGCCGCCGCCGCGAGGAGCGTTCGGCGCGCTGTTCCGCTTCTACTTCCGCCACGTGCTTCCGACCATCGGACGGCTCGTGTCGGGCAGCGTGGGCGCGTACACCTATCTGCCTGCCAGCGTCATGGCGTTTCCGGAGCCCGCTCGTCTCGCCGACATGATGCTCGCGTCGGGCTTTCGAGCGCGCTACCGTCTGCTGACGTTCGGCGTCGCGGCTCTGCACGTCGGCCAGAAGGTGTGAAGTCGATTTCAGGAAGTTTGCCCGCGCGCCTCGTAAGCTGAGGGCATGCTGCCGAAACCGATCGTGTCCGTGGCGTGGCTCGCCGAGCACCTCCAAGAGCCCGACGTGCGAGTGTGCGACTGCCGATTCGCCCTCGGCGATTCCGGGGCAGGGCACGGCGCGTACCGCGAAGGTCACGTTCCGGGTGCGGTCTACCTGGACTTGGAGCGCGACTTGAGCGGCCCGAAGGTGAGGTCCGGTCAGGGAGGACGTCACCCGCTGCCCGAACCGTTCACCTTGGCGAAGCGGCTGGAAGCCCTCGGCATCGGCGACGGACACCGTGTCGTCGTATACGACGATCCGCGCGGCGGCAACGGCATGTTCGCCGCGCGCGCCTGGTGGTTGCTGCGCTGGCTCGGGCACGACGACGTCGCCGTGCTCGACGGTGGTTGGCCCGCGTGGCAGGAAAGCGGCGGCGACGTCGAGCGCTCCACCGTCGAGCATCCTCGCGCGACCTTCACCGCTCGGCCGCACGAGGAGTGGCTGGTGCGGGCCGAGGACGTGCCGAGCTTGCCGGGCACCTTGCTGGACTCGCGGGCGCCCGCTCGCTTTCGCGGAGACGTGGAGCCCATCGACAAGAAAGCCGGGCACGTTCCGGGCGCGCACAACCTCGATTGGGCGACGGCGCTCGACGACCGTGGGCGCTTTCGACGGGCCGACGAGCAGCGTGAACGCCTGGGACTCGTGCCCGACGGCCCGGTGACGGTGTACTGCGGCAGCGGCGTGTCGGCGTGCGTGAACCTCGTGGCGCTCGAACTCTCGGGACGGTCGCTCGGCAAGGAGACGCGCTTGTACGCCGGATCGTGGAGCGACTGGGTGAGCGACGACGCGCGCGCAGTCGAGACGGGTGAGCAAGCGCCGAAACGCGGCAGTTTGTCAAGTGAGCCAGGCATGACCGCTTCGTGAAACACGGCGTTAGACTGCTCCCCCATGCTGCCGTCCTCGTCTTCTCGCTCTCTACCGCAACCCGGCCATCGCTACGACATCGCGATCGTCGGAGCGGGCTTGGCAGGTTCGGAACTCGCGTGGCGCCTCGCCCGCGAGCGGTTCGACGTCCTGCTCGTGACCCAATCGCTCGACAGCGTCGGCAACCTCTTCCATGCCCGCGTGCCGCGCGCCTTTCCGATCGACTCGCTTTTCGAACACGCGCGCCTCGCCGCCGCGCCCGACGATACGAACTGGGCGCTTCACCGCGAGGTGAAGCGAATCCTGGAGGGCACGAGCGGCATCCACCTCTTGCAGTCGTGCGTGACGAGGCTGGAAAGCGGCTCGCCGCACGTCCTGCACACCTGGGAAGGGCCGACGCTGAAGGCGGACGTCGTCGTGCTGGCCGTCGGAAGCTTTCTCAGCGGGCGGCTGTCGGTGGGCGAGTTCACCGAAGAGGCCGGTCGTCTCAGCGAGATCGCGTACGACTTCTTGTGGCGCGACCTCGCCGCGTCGGGTGTGGCGTTCGCGGCGAGGCGTGACATGTGGAGCGGCGAGGACGGCAGCGTGCCGTACTCGGTGGCGTACGAGACTTTCGCTTCGAGCGAATTGTCGGGCTTCGCCTGCACGCGCTTCGAAGGCGTGTACGCCGTGGGCCGTTGCCGTCCGGGCGACGCGTCCTACGAACGCGTCCTCGCGGAGGCCGCCGCGCTCGCCGCGCAGCTCGGCGCTCGTGAGGTGACTTCGTGATCCTGAGGTTGTCGGACTTCCGCTTTCCCGATTCCATCGCGCGCCTCTACCCCGACAATCCCGACGGGCCGTGGGTGCTGGAGATCGGCTTCGGCGACGGGCGCTTCTGGGCCGAGCAAGGCACGGTCGAGCGAAGCGTGAACTACCTCGGCGTGGAGCTCTCGGGCGTGAGCCTGCTCAAAGCGCAGCGCCGCCTGAAGGCGAGCGGCCTTTCGAACGCGCACCTCACGAAGATGCCTGCCATGACCTTGCTGCGCTCGGTCGTGCCGCCGCAAAGCCTTGCGCGCATCGTCGTGAACTTTCCCGATCCGTGGCCGAAGGCAGGGCACGAGGAGCACCGCTTGCTACGCCGTCCGTTCTTCGGCCTCGCTGCGAGCCGACTCGCGGCGGGCGGAGAAGTGTGGTTCACGACCGACCACGAGGAGTACTTCGAGTTCGGCGTGCGAGAAGGACGCGAAAGCGGCTGGTTCGACGTCGAGCTCACCGAGCCGCCGCCCGCCACGTTGCGCACGAAGTACGCGCTGAAGTGGAAGGACCTCGGGCTCGGCGCACAGCACGCGAAGTTCAAAGTCCATTCGCGCCCGGTCGTGCCGGGCCTCGCCGTGGAAGGAGATTCGAACGACTTGCCGCACGCCATCTTGACCTTGCCGTCCACCTTCGATCTGAAGGACTTCGAGAAGACCGTCGTTCGTCACGGAAGCACGACCGTCGTCCTGCTCGACGCCTACCGCGCCGCGCGCCGCGACGAGTGGGCGATTCTCGCGCACGTCGAGGAGGAGGACCTCACGCAAGAAGCGCTCGTCGCGATTCTTCCCAAGGAAGACGGGCGGACGCTCGTGAAGCTCGATCGTTTCGGCGGCGTGATCGTCACCAGCGGCATCAAGGCGGCGGTGGGCGCGGTGACGAATCTTCTGGAGGCGCGCGGCGCGACGGTTCACACGCGGGCGTACTGATTCATGCACGCTTCCGCGTGGTCCGTCACGCTGCCTTTACCGCTCGGCCCGCTGGACTTCGGCGTACCGCACGGTTTCGTCGGCGAGCCTCCCGTGGGGCACCGAGTGGTCGTGCCGTGGCAAGGCGAGTTGCGCATCGGCGTGGTCGTCGGGGAGGGTCACGGTGCGTCGCACCGCCTGCGCGACGCCGTGACCCTGCTGGACGCGGCCGAGGGCGGACCTTGGCTGCACTCGGCCTTCGTGTCGGCCCTGCTCGCCGAGTCGAAGCTGTCGCGGGTGCCCTTGGGAGTGCTGCTGTGCGAACTCGTCTGCGTCGGGCTGGACGCCAAGCTCGCGCACCGTGTGCGGGCCGTGGACGGAGCGAATCTCGACGTGTTCGGAGGCGACGTGCCGAGCGCGGCGTGGACGAACGGCTTGAACATGGACTCGGGCTTGCTCGACGCGATTCGCGCTCAAGGCTTGCTCGAAGAGCGCGTGACGCCCGCACGACGCACCGTCAGCGTGATTCGCGCGCTGGAGGCGGGCCGCGAGCTTCTCACGCCGAAGCAGACGGTCGCATGGGATTGGCTGCGCGGACGTGAAAGCGTGGCGACCCTCAGCGAGTGGGCTGAACTCGCGCGGGTGAGTTCGTCCGTCGTGACGGGCGTGCTGAACCGCGGATGGGCCGAGCGGGTGGACGTTCCCGCCCCGTGGCCCGACTTGCCGCCGATCGGCGAGACGCCCAAGCCGATCCTCGACACGGTGCCCGAAGCGGACGAGTGGCGCGTTCACGGAGGCCGCGCTTCGCAGCGGTACCGACTGCTCGCGGCCAGAATCGCGCGCGTGCTGGACATCGGCCGTTCCGTCATCGTGATAGCGCCCGACCACATGACCCTTTCGCGGGCGTGGACGCACCTGTCGGGCCTTTCGAGCGAGGAGCGCGGGCGAGCCGTGCTGTTCTCGGGCGCGCTGAGCGGCGAGCAGCGCGAGCGAACGTGGGAGCTCGTTCGGTCGGGCGCGGCTCGTCTGGTGATCGGCACGCACGCCGCCTTGTGCGCGCCCGTGACGGACCTCGCCTTGATCGTCGTGGACGAGGAGGGCAGCGACGCGCACAAGTTGCGCGGAGGTGGAAGCGTCTTCGTGCCGGAAGTCGCGCGGCGCATGGCGGCGAGCGCCGAGTGCATTCTCGCGTGGACGGGCTGCGTCCCCAGCCCCGAAGTGCTGAACGTGCCGGGCGTCGTGCTGCCGCCGCCACCTTCGCGCGTGCACGTCGTGGATTTCGGCGCTCCGATCGCCGCGCCCGAGCTCGGCCCGCTCTCGCGCGCGGACCTTCGGCCCGGCAGACAAGGCTATCCCTTGTCGCACGACCTCGTGCAGGTGCTGCGGCAAGTCGCCGAGCGCGGCCGTCAAGCGGTTCTCCTCGCGCCGAGGCGAGGCTACTCGGCGTTGCTTCGCTGCCCGTCGTGCGAGCACACCCCGATGTGCAAGCACTGCGACGTCCCCTTGCGTTTCCACCAGGAAACGCGCCAGCTCACGTGCCACCAGTGCGGTTACCGTGAGCGGCTGCACGAACGCTGCGAGGCGTGCGGAGAACGCATGTGGCAAGCCAAGGGGCCGGGCACGGAATGGATCGCCTCGGAAGTTCGCAAGGTGCTGCCTGACTTTCCGGTGCTGCGCTTCGACAAGGACCGCCAAGACGATCTGTCCAAGGTGGACGCGGGCGAAAGCGCCGTGATCGTCGGAACGCAGGCGCTTCTCACACGCGCCGCGCCGCCCGACTTGGCCCTCATCGGCGTGACGCTCGCCGACACGTGGCTCAACGTCTCGGACTTTCGCGCGTCCGAGCGGTACCACCGCCTCTTGCGGCAACTGCTGGAGTGGCACGCGAGCCGCGCGCCGATGCTCTTGGTGCAGACCTTTCAAGCGACGCATCCGGCCCTCGTGAGCGTGGTAGACGGGCACGACGCCGCGCACTACCCCTCGTTGGAGCAACTCGCGCGCCGAACGCTGAAGTACCCGCCGTACGCGCGCCTCGCGCACATCGAGGTGACGGCGCGCGACCAAGAGCGGGCGCGAGGTGCCGCCGAGGCCGTCGCGGCGGCGCTATACGGCGGGGGCGCTCAGGAAGGAGAGGTGCTGGGACCTTCGCCTTCCCCCATTCCGAAGTTGAAGGGCGCCTATCCGTACCATTTGTTGCTGCGTGTACGCGACGAGGCGCGGCTCGACACGCTGCTCTCCGCCCTCGACACGCGCTTCGCCGGGCGCGTGCGGGTGGACGTCCACCCGCGCGGTGGGCTCGGCATTTGACGTTTCAAGGGATCTCACGGACTTCTGGGGTCGCTTCGAACGCGGCGCCGGCAGACGTGGGTACACACGCGAAGCGCCAAGGACGTCCGGGCATGCGCCACGCCCTACGCTCGCGCGAGTCATCATGATTCCGCGAAGGGTGAGTCGTATTCGCCGTTCGGGCGAAGCGGCCTCTATGATGCTCCCCGTGAACGACGTCTACTGGGATGGCTTTCTCAACGTCCTCGCCGAAACCTTCGAGGGCGCGCAGCAGGAATGGTCGTACTACCTCGACCAGAACGTCAACGCGGGGCTGTTCGCCACGCTCAACAACTTCACGGCGCGAAGCGCTTCCCAGCCGACGCCCTTGGGCAGCTCGGTCGCGGCGCACGCGGAACACGTTCGCTTTCACCTCGCCGCCACGAACGCCGCGCTTCGCGGCGAGACGATGGCCCTGGATTGGGAGCGGAGTTGGGACGTGCAGGAGGTGAGCGAGGAGGCATGGCGCGAGTTACGCGGCGCCCTGCACGACGAGTACCACGAGTTGCGGCGCCAAGTGGCGTCACGCGAAGTCTGGGACGTGGACGAAGTCGGTGGAGCGATTGCCGAGGTCACGCACGTGGCGTATCACCTCGCCGTGATTCGGCAGCTCGCCAAGTTCGTGAGGACTTGAAGGCTCGTCGCTCTTTCGAGGTGGGCCGCGCGCTGCGGCGAAGCGAAGAGGAAGGCGGATGGTGGTCGAGCAGTTCGGCATATCGGTCTCCTGAAGTCAGCGCTTCGCGCGGCGCAGAACGTCACGCAAGGTGGAAGCGGAATCGAAATGCAGCCCGTGGCGCGAGAAGGACGTGCACAGCGACTTCACGTCACGGGCGAGCAAGGCGTCGAAGGCGGGATTCTCGGCTTTGTGAACGACTTGCGGAAAGTCGATCACGTACACGAGTCGGTCGTGCCAAAGCAGGTTGTAGGTGCTGAAATCGCCGTGCGCACGGCCGAGGCGAACGAGGGCGGCGAGCAGATCGAGACTTTGCTGCCAAGCGTCGAGGGCGTCCTCTCGCGAAAGGCGGGCGTCGGACAAGCGGGGAGCGGGGCGGTCGTCGGTACCGACGAGTTGCATCAGGACCGCCCGACCTGCCTCGGCGCATTCTTTCGGTCCCGGCCCGACGAACGGTTTGGGCACACGCACGCCCGCTTCGTACAACGTCCACATCTCTCGATACTCGTGCATCACCCACAAGGCTTGCTGCACGTCCACGCCCGTGGAGGTGCGCTGGCGGATGGCTTTCTCGATGCGGTCGTCGCCGATGTAACGGCCCGCGCGGTACACGCCGTCTTGCTTGAACGAGCGGACGGCGAGGTCCTTGTACAACTTCAGCGCGGCGGGCCCGAAGGGTGTGCGCGCGAGGTACACGACCGCTTCCTTACCGCTCTTGAGCTCGCCGAGCAGTTCCTCCAGCAAACCCTTGGCGTGCAGCGCCGCGAGGCTCGGATCGTTGAAGACGACGTCGTCGTGCTCTCCTTGCGTTTCCAACGCGTGGACCGAGCGGCGCGTGGCACGGGGGCGACGCGTCTTGACACTTCGGCGTTCGTTGGCGGCGTCCGAGAAGCCGTCGAAGTCGAGGTCTTGAAGTCGGGGCACTATGGGCCCCATGGGCGCCTACACGGCGACGGTTGGAAGAAGTTGAACAAGTGGCACGCTCCTGAAGCGAGAGGGCGAGAAGTTCGGGGCCGTCTTGGTGAGGATCTTCAGGTTGTTTTCCATCTTGGTCACCTCCTTCGGTGAATTTCAGCGTAGCAGAGGAAAGCGGAGACTAGGCCAGGATGCGTATTCCTGCGTGGCATCGCGGATCCTTCAGGAAAGCTTCACCTCGCCTCAACAAGCACTCGGACGCGAACGGCAGAGTAAGGACATGAAACGGCTCGCGCTCGCGTGCTCGCTGCTGTTGTGCGTCACGCAAGCAGCACCCAAAACGCCTTCCTTGCCGCCGGAGCCCAACGTCGTTCTGCGCGGCACGCTCGCCCAACTTGCCGCCGGTCGCCTCGACGGAGCGCTCGCCAACTTCTCGCGCGACTTCGCCTCGCCGGCGTGGCGCACGACGCTCACGGCCCTGAAGGGATTGCGCATCAACTCGCTCGAACCGTACCGCCCGACCTTCTGGACGCCTTTGGAACGCGAGTACAAGATCACGTACGACGTGCCGCAAGGAACGCTCGTGCTCAAGAACCGCGCGTTCGTCCTGCTGGCGTTCGACGCGGGCGCGTGGCGCGTCACGAGCTGGGACAAGACGCCGCCGCCTCGCGTCACCCTGGTGCCGAACCGACTCGTGCCAAACACGGGCGCCGTCGTCAAAGGAGTGGGCTTCGCGCCGAACGCCGCGCTCGACGTCAGCTTGGACGTGAACGGTGACAGCGTCCCGCTCGGAAAGACGAAGGCGGACGCGGCAGGACGCCTGTCTTGGTCGTTTCGCGTGCCGAGCCGCGCTGGAAGTGTCTTGCTGCTCGGCGCGAAAGCTCGGGTGCAGATCGCGAGCGGCGACGCCCGCGTCGGACGGGACGTGGACTTCACGCGGACGTTCACGGCGCGCGAGTTGACCGAGACGTACGTGGCGAATGACCTCACCTTCCGCTATCCCAGCGCGTACCGCGCCACGCGAGACGACGACCGCTTCACGGTGGCCGATTCGAAGGGACGCGCCGTGCTCTCGGGCCTCGTGCTGCGGCGCTTGCCTGCCACGGACGGCCTGAGCCTCGCCGACTACGCGGCCCAGCTCGGCAACTTGTACGGTGACCGCGTCGGCAGTGCCATCGACGGCATCACCGTCCGCCCGATCGTCGGGGGCGGCACGCCGAGTTTCACGGTGCGCTTCACCGACGGGAACACCGGCGTGCTGACGACTTGCCCGGACGGTTCGACGTGGGCGCTGTGGCGCGGCGACGCGGCGTACGCGGCCTTGCAAGACGGCGTGGCGAACTCGACGGTCCTCTCCTGCCCTTGAATTCGGGACGCGAAGACGGCGCGCCCTAGGGGGCGCGCCGTCTCGAAGCGGCGTTCAGGTGTTGGCACGCTCGAAGGCCCGCGTGAGCGCGTCTCGCGCTTGCACGGACACGAGGTGCGCGCGGTACTCGGCGGACGCGAAGGAATCGCCGATGAGGTCGTCGGGGGACACGGCGCTCGCCACGGCCGCCGCGATCGATGCCGCCGAAAGCGGTTGCCCTTGCAAGGCGGCCTCCACCTTCGTCAAGCGAACGGCCTGCTCGCCCGCGCCCGTCATGGCCACACGCGCTTGCGTCACCGCGCCGCTCGACGCCTTCACGACGGCCGCCACGCCCGCGATCGCGTACCGAGACGCGGGATGCGGGAACTTGGCGTACGCCTGCCCTTCGCCGGACGACCGCGCGGGCACGTGAATCTCGACCAGCATCTCGCCCGGCTCCACCGCCGTTTGAAACATGCCGAGGAAGAACTCGTCGGCGGGCACGACCCGTTCGCCTTCCGAGGACGCGATTTTCATGGACGCGCCGAGCGCCAGCATCACCGCCGGGTAGTCCGCCGCCGGGTCCGCGTGAGCGAGGGCGCCGCCGACGGTGCCCTTGTTGCGCACCATCGGGTCACCGATGAGCCGAGCCACTTCCGGCAGAATCGGCACGACGTCCGCCAGCGTCTCGCTGAATTCCACGTCGCGGTGCGTCGTCATCGCGCCGATCACGACGGTGCCGCCCTCGACGCGAATACCGCGAAGGTCCGCAATGCGCGACACGTCGATGAGGGCCGACGGAGAGGCGAGCCGCAGCTTCATCGCGGGAACGAGGCTGTGTCCGCCCGCCAGCAGCTTCGCATCGGGATTTTGCGCGAGCATCGCCAAAGCTTCCGAGACACTGTTCGCACGTTGGTAATCGAATTCGGTGGTGTACATAACCCCTCCCCCCGTTCGGGGGACCTCTCCTTGAGTGGGAGGCTTTCTGGAACTTGGTGCTCGCGAGTCGCTTCGCGCCACTTTCCGCGCGAAGCGACACAGGGGTCAGTCGTCCGCCGCTTGCTCCGCGCGCGCGCCCTGCATGGCTCGCCACACCTTCTCGGGCGTGTACGGCATGTCGAGGTGGTCGATGCCGAACGGGGCGAGGGCGTCGATGACGGCGTTCGCGACGGCAGCGGTCGAGGCGATGGTGCCCGCCTCGCCGATGCCCTTCACGCCGAGCGGATTGTGCGGAGAAGGCGTGACGGTGTGCCCGATTTCGAACGACGGAAGGTCGTCGGCGCGCGGCATCGCGTACTCCATGTACGTGCCGGAAATGAGCTGGCCTTGCTCGTCGTAGACCGTGTTCTCCAGCAGCGCCTGCCCGACGCCCTGCGCGATGCCGCCGTGCACTTGCCCCTCGGCGATCAGCGGGTTGATCATGGGGCCGCAGTCGTCGACGGCGACGTACTTGATCAGCTTCGTCTTGCCGGTGTCCGCGTCGACTTCCACGACGGCGATGTGGGTTCCGAACGGATAGACGAAGTTCTTCGGGTCGTAGAAGTAGCTCGCTTCGAGGCCCGGCTCCATGTCCTCGGGGAAGTTGTGCGCGAGGTGCGCCATGAGCGCCACGTCGAAGAAGGACTTGGCGTTGCTCGGCACGCCTTTGGCGAAGAACTTGCCGCCTTCGTACTCAACGTCTTCGGGCGCCGCTTCGAGCAAGTGCGCGGCGATTCTGCGCGCCTTGTCTAGGATCTTGCTGGTCGCGAGCTTCAAAGCGCTGCCGCCGACCGCCGCGCTTCGACTGCCGTACGAACCCCATCCGTAGGGAATGCGGCCCGTATCGCCGTGGATGATGGCGATGTCCTCGATGGGAATTTGGAGGTCGTCGGCGACGATCTGCGCGAAAGCCGTCTCGTGGCCTTGACCGTGGCTGTGCGAGCCCGTGAGCACCTCGACTTTGCCGGTGGGCATGACGCGCACGACGGCGCTTTCCCACTGGCCCGCCTGCGCGCCGAGCATCCCCACGAGTTTCGACGGGGCGAGGCCGCACGCTTCGAGGTACGACGAAAAGCCGATGCCGATGTAACGGCCTTGCTTGCGCCCTTCCTCCTGCTCGCGGCGCAAGTCGGCGTACTTCACGCGTTCCAGCGCTTGGTCCAAGGCGGGCTCGTAATTGCCCGAGTCGTACACCAGCGCGACGGGCGTTTGGTACGGAAACTCGTCAGGCTGAATGAAGTTCAGTCGT
Organism: Deinococcus yavapaiensis KR-236; assembly: GCF_003217515.1. Taxonomy (NCBI): domain Bacteria; kingdom Thermotogati; phylum Deinococcota; class Deinococci; order Deinococcales; family Deinococcaceae; genus Deinococcus; species Deinococcus yavapaiensis. The sequence continues at coordinate 90,476 of NZ_QJSX01000015.1, forward strand.
CGGAACTCGGCGGGATCGATTCCGAGTTCGTGCGCCATGCGGCTCATCATGCGTTCCACGACGTACGTCGCCTCGGGACGGCCCGCCCCACGGTAGGCGTCGACGGGCACGGTGTGCGTGAAGACGCCCGTCACCTCGCAGTGAACCGCCGGGAACTTGTACGTGCCGTTCAGAAGCGTTCCGTACAAGTACGTCGGAACGGCGGGCGCGAAGGTGGTGAGGTACGCGCCGAGATTCGCCACGGTCTTGACGCGCAGCCCGAGGACCTTGTGGTTCTCGTCCACGGCGAGTTCGGCGACCGTTTCGTGATCGCGCCCTTGCATGTCGGACACGAACGCCTCGGAGCGGCGCGCGGCCCACTTCACGGGCCGGTTCACCTTCTTCGCGGCGTACAAAACGATGACTTCCTCTTGGTACTGGAAGATCTTCGATCCGAAGCCGCCGCCCACGTCGGGCGAAATCACGCGCAGTTTGTGCTCGGGAATCCCGAGGATGAACGCCGCGATGAGCAGGCGGTGGATGTGCGGATTTTGCGAGGTCGTCCAGAGAGTGTACTCGTCGCCCGCGCGTTGATACGACGCCATCGACGCTCTCGGCTCGATCGCGTTCGGCACGAGGCGGTGGTTGCGCAAGTTCAGCTTGACGGTCTTGTACGCCCGCTCGAAGTTCGCGTCCACCGCTTCACGGTCGCCGATCTGCCACTCGAAGGCGACGTTGCCGGGCGCCTCGGGATGCACGAGCGGCGCTCCTTGCGCCAAGGCCTCCGATCCAAGCGCCACGGCGTCCATCGGTTCGAGATCGACGTCGATCAATCCGACGGCGTCCTCGGCGGTCGCGCGGTCCTCGGCGATCACGCACGCGAGGATGTCGCCGACGTGGTGCGCCACTTCCGGTGCGATGGCGTAGTGCGCGGGAATCTTGAGGTCGGGCAGCAGCCAACCTGTCGGAATCGAGCCGACTTTCGCCTCCAGCAACTCCTTGCCTGTGATGACGGCGAGCACGCCCGGATGCGCGAGGGCGGCCGACGTGTCGAGCCGCGTGACGCGCGCGTGCGCGTACGGACTGCGCAGCATCGCCGCGTGCGCCATGCCCGGCAAAGTCATGTCGTCCGTGTACCGTCCCGTTCCCGTGACGAAACGCGGGTCCTCCACGCGCTTCATCGCTTTGCCGAAATACTTCCCGGTCTCGCTCATGCCTCTCTCCTCTCAGTCGTCGGCGGCGGCCGTCTCGGGGTTGGTCTCCCGGGAGGCCATCTTGTCGGCGGCGTAGCGTACGGCTTTGAGGATGTTGTGGTAGCCCGTGCAGCGGCAGAAGTTGCCTTCGAGCGCGTGCCGGATGTCGTCGTCGCTGGGATCGGGGTTGTGCGAAAGCAAGTCGGCCGCGCTCATGATCATGCCGGGCGTGCAAAAGCCGCACTGCAAGCCGTGCATCTCCCAAAAGCCTTCTTGCAGGGGATGCATGTCGGTGGTCGATCCGATTCCTTCGACGGTCGTGACGGCGCATCCGTCGACTTGCGCGGCGAACACCGTGCAGCTCTTGATCGCCTGGCCGTCCACGTGCACCGTGCACGCGCCGCACTGCGACGTGTCGCAGCCGACGTGCGTGCCCGTGAGCCCGAGCGAGTCTCGCAGGTAGTGCACGAGAAGTTGGCGAGCTTCCACCTCGTCGCGGTGCATCACGCCGTTCACGGACACGCCGATGGACACCTTTTGGCTCATACCGTCACACCTCCCGGTTTGCGTTGCGCTTCGACTTCGAGTTTCGAGAAGAACTTGCCCGCCATCTGCTGAGCGACGCTCGGCAGCAAGCGCGCGCCGAGCGTGGCGAGCATGCCCGAGAGTTGGGGCGAGCCCGTCCACGTGAGCACCGTCGCGTTTCCTTGCTGTTGAAGTTGCATGACCCCGGTCGCGCGAATGATGCCGACGGGCGCCTTCGCCTCCAAGTCGAGGGTCATGGATTCGGGAGGCGTCGCGTTGCGCATGGTGAGGAAGCCTTGGTACGTGCCCTTCACGGGGCCGACTTGGAAGTCCACGGAGCCCCTGAAGCGGTCGGGACCGTCGGGTGAAAGGTCTTTGACGCCCGGGACGCAGCGCGCGAGCACCGCCGGGTCTTGCAGAGCCGCCCAAACTTGCTCGCGGGTGGCGTTGAGGGTATGACTGCCTGAAAGTTGCAAGAAACGCACCTCCGATGAACATGAACGGTCGCCTGGCGAATCAGCGCGGCGTCCACAGACTTTGTGACTCCCCAACCTTAACACGTCTTTCCTGAAGCGCACGTTAGCGTGGCGCCCGAAGAGGGCGTTTCACGTGCGACTTTCGTCCGACGCGCCCGCGAACTTCGCCCCTCATGCTGAGGACGAGGTTTTCGATGCTGCGCTTCCTTCATCACGTCACCCTGTACGTTCCGGATTTGCGGGCCGCCGTCACTTACTACGAGGCGCTCGGACTGAAAGTCGAATCGACGTCGAATCGGCGCGTCTTGATGCGCTTCGAAGCGGGCGAGGCGAAGTTGGAGCTTCACGACGACGAGCGCGCGCAGTTCACGGACGTGAACGTCGGCGTGACCGACCTCGCGAGCACCTATAAGGCCTTGTCGAGAAATCCCGGCGTGGCGTGGCTCGAAACACCGCGCGAAGGGCGCGCGACCCTGCGAGGACCGGATGGAAACGTGCTCGTTCTGTGCGAAGAGCGTTCAGCGACGGTTTAGAATGTACGCCGTGACCCACTTTTCACCTGTTCGCGTCTTGCTCGTGGACGATCACGCGGTCGTTCGGCAAGGCATCAAAATGTTTCTGGGAACGTCGGACGCCGTGGAAGTCGTGGGCGAGGCGCGCAACGGCCAAGAAGGCCTCGATCTCGTCGAGAAGCTCGCCCCGCACGTCGTCCTGATGGACCTCCTGATGCCCGTCATGGACGGCGTCACGGCCATTCGAGAGCTCAAGCGGCGCTTCCCGGACGTCGAAGTCATCGCCTTGACGAGCGTTCTCGAAGACAAGAAGGTCGTCGACGCCGTGCAAGCGGGCGCGACGGGCTACCTGCTCAAAGACACCGACTCGGACGCGTTGGAGGAAGCCATCCAAGCGGCGGCGCGCGGAGAAGTACGCCTGCATCCGGAAGCCGCCAAGCGCCTCGCGCGCGAAGTTCGCACGCCCGAGATGCGCGAAGCCCTCACGCCACGCGAAACGGAGATCCTACGGCTCGTGGCGCGCGGACGCGCCAACAAGGAGATCGCGCGCGACTTGGCAATCGAGGAGCGCACGGTGAAGACGCACGTCACGCACGTTTTGAGCAAGCTCGGCCTCGCGAGCCGCACGCAAGCGGCGATCTTCGCGTTCAAGGAGGGTTTGGTCGGACTTGACTGACGCCGACGTGCGAGTCGGGATCGGGACGCTTGCCGCGCGCGTCCTGCTGACGGTCGCGATCTTGATGTTGGCCCTCGGCACGATCGTGGCGTACACGGTGACGCGCGGCTTTCTGAGCGCGCGTGACCGCGCCGCCGAACGCGCCAACGTCGGCATGGAACATGAAATCTCGCGCCGTTTGCTGCAGCAAGCCGAGTCGGAAGCGCAAGCGAGCGAAACGCGCCTTCTCGCCGTCGGGGAAACCGCGCGCCTCGCGGCGAACGTGTGGGCGAACCTTCCCCTCGACGCTTCTCGGGCGCCGACGCTGCGCCGCGCTGCCAGCGGCGCTTGGTACGACGCCCGACCGAACCGCGCGGCCGACGTGTGGCTTCCGCGCGGCGTCACCCTCGACGCCTCGACGCGGCGTGACGTGCTCGAAACGGCGAATCTCGACGCCCTCTTTCCCGCCTTGCTGTCCGAACACTCGGACGGCGTGGCGCTCTACTTCACGAACGCGCAGTCCATGACGCGCTACTATCCGCCTCTCGGCTTGCACCGCGTCTTGCCGCCCGACCTCGACATCGCGCATCAAGCGCCGTTCATGAACGTCCGCCCGGAACGCGACCCCGCCCGCCTTCTCGTGTGGTCGCCGCCTTACCTCGACGACGCCGGACACGGCCTGCTCGTCACGGCGAGCGCCCCCTTGTACAAAGACGGCGTGTTTCGCGGCATGATCGCCGTTGACGTCAGCTTGAACCGCCTCACGACGCGCCTGCGCGGCCTGAATCCCACGCGCGGCGGATCGGCGATGCTGCTCGACCGAAAAGGGCGCGTGCTCGCCGCGCCCGAGGGCGCCTTGACGTTGCTGCTGGGCCGAACGCCTCCGAAGGCGCCTCGCGAGCTGCTGCGACTTTCCCTCGTGAACGACGCGGAATCGGCCCTGCGCGACCTCAAGGACACCTTCGCTCGAGGCGGCCTTGGCGCCCGCGTGATCGACGCGCACGGCTCGTCGCTCGTCGTGACCTTCGCGCCCCTGCCGACCCTCGGATGGACGCTCGTGCTCGTCTCGCCCTTGGAGGAGGTGACGGCGACTCGGCGTGACGTCGCGACGGCCATCGAACTCGACGCCGACCGCACCTTGACGCTCACGGGCGCGTTCGTGCTGGGATTCTTCGTCGTGGGCCTCACCGTGACGGCCCTGCTGGCACACGTCGGACTGCTGCGGCCCATCGCTCGCCTCACGCGGGCGGCGCGCGCCGTGACCGCCGGGAACTTGGACGTTCGCGTGCCCGCCCGACGGCGAGACGAGCTTGGCACGCTCGGCGACGCGTTCAACACCATGCTCGAACGCCTGCAGGCACGCGGCCGAGAACTGCGCCGCAGCCAGGAACGCTACGAACTCGCCGTGCGCGGCTCGAACGACGGCTTGTGGGAGTGGAACCTCGGCGCGGACGACGTGTACTTCTCGCCACGCTGGAAGGCCATCTTGGGCTACGAAGACCACGAACTCGCGAACACCCTGAGCAGTTGGCGGGACCAATTGCATCCGGACGAGCGCGACCACGTCACGCGCAGCGTGGACGCCCACCTCGCGTCGGGCGGCGACTTGTTGGAGTTCGAGCATCGCCTGCGGCACAAGGACGGTTCGTGGCGCTGGGTCTTGTCTCGAGGCGCGACGAGTCGGGACGAAGCGGGGCGCGCCTTGCGCTTCGCCGGTTCGCACACCGACATCACCGAGCGCGTGGAAGCCTACCGGTTGCTCGAACGCCGCGTCGCCGAGCGCACACGCGAACTCGAAGCCGTCCTCGCCGTGATGAAGGACCTCACGTTCGGCGCGAATCTGCGCGAAACCCTCGACAACCTCGCGCGCGGCGTCGTGGAAGTCACGGGCGCGGTGGCGGCGGCCGTGCTCCTCGACGACCAAGGCGACAGCAAGTACGGCGGTACGTTCGGCTTGCCTCCCGGCTTCGAGGCGGCGGACGCGGAGCTCGCGCGCCGCATGAAAGGGCGCGGCATGATGCAGCAGACGCTGCACGACGGCGCGACCGTCGTGTGGCGCGGCACGCGCGCGAGCGCGCTCGCCACGCCCGAGTACGCTCCGCTGCATCCGTTCATGCGCGACGCCGCGTGGGACACCGTGGTCAGCGTTCCGCTCGTGTACGGCGGACGCCTGCTCGGCACGCTCGCCGCGTACTACCCGCAGGACCGCGACGTGAACGAGGCGGACATGCACCTCGTGGAGGGCATCGCGGGCCAAGCGGCGGTCGCCGTGGAAAACGCCCGCCTGTTCGCCGACGCCGGGGACCGCGCGGCGTTGCAAGAACGCCACAAGTTGGCGCGCGAACTGCACGACTCGGTATCGCAAGCGCTGTACGGCATCGCCCTTGGCGGCCGCACGACGCTGCGTCTTTTGGAACGCTCGCCCGAGAAGGCCCCGGACTCCGTGAAGTACATGCTGTCGCTCGCCGAAGCGGCTCTCGCCGAGATGCGCGCCCTCATCTTCGAGCTTCGCCCCGAATCGCTGGAGCAAGAAGGACTCTCGATGGCCCTCGCCAAACTCGCGTCCGCCCTGCAAGCGCGGCACGGTTTGGAAGTGTCGCTCGATCTCGGGGACGAGCCCGACCTCGGCATCGACGCGAAGGTCGCCTTGCTGAGAATCGCGCAGGAAGCGACGCACAACACCGTGAAGCACGCGGGCGCGTCACGCGTGGAGTTGCGTCTCTGGCAAGAAGGCTCGGTCGTCGTTCTCGAAGTGCACGACGACGGCATGGGCTTCGATCCGGGCGTCGCGCGACAAGGCAGCCTCGGCCAGAAGACTATGCGCGAACGGGCGACCGCCGTCGGAGGAACGTGCAGCGTGACGAGTTCGCTCGGGCGCGGCACCTTGGTGCGCGTGGAAGTCGGTCCTCGCGTTCTCGTGTGAGCGTTCGGCGAAGGGGGCCGAGTCACTCGGACTCGGCCCCCTTCGCGTCGCGTCACGGTCGTCAACCGCGGCTCAAGAGCTCCTCGCGTCGAAACGTCTTGCGGCCCCGCGTCAAGAGCAGCAAGCCGAGAGCCCAGACCACCGCGCCGAAAACGGCGGCGACGACGGGGCTGAGCGCGACGATCCCCGCGAACTGTCCGACGAGCAGCAGCACGATCGGAAGCACGACGAGACCGCTCGTTTGAAACGCTTCCTGAAAGGTGCTCACGCGTGCGGACACGAGGACGGTCGCGCCGAGTCCCAAGGCCGCCACGCCCGGCGCGACCCACAACGCGACGAGCAGGGTCGTGCCGTTGGGGTAGAACACGCTCTTCATGACAGGCCAACCTCCGACGTTCACGACGATGGTCGACAGCACGAAGCCCAGCAAGGTCACACCGAGCGCCGGAAGCCACGCGGCGAGCACCTTCGCCGTGAAGAGGTCGCGGTCGGACACGGGCGAGTGCAACAAGGCTTCCAAGGTGTGACGCTCCTTTTCGCCCGCGAAGCTGTCGGCGGCGATGACGTTCGCGACCATCACCGGGACGAGCAGCATGAGGGGTGAAAGCAGATACGACGTGGCGATCAGCAGGATTTGCTGAGACGGAGGGCGCGACAGCAAATCGCTGCGCAGCACGCTCGGCAAGCGGTCGAGAAAGGCTTGCAGATCGCCGAGGTTCGCCTGGGCGGGCGTCGTCACGAGCGGCGAAAGCAGCACTACCGCGAGCGGAATCACGACGAACAGCAAGGCGGGCAGCAGCACGAGGGGCAACATGACGGGCTTGCTGCGCAAGACCGCCGAAAGGTCCTTGCGCACGATCGCCCGCACCGCCCGCCAATCGAACGGAGGCGCGCTCACGCGACCACCGCTTCCCGTACGCCGTGCACCGCGAAGTACACGTCCTCCAAGGTCGGCGCGTGCGGATGCACCTCGTACACGCGCACGCTCGCCCCGAGCAAGACCGACAGCACGGCGGGCACCTCCACGCGGCCCGCCTCCACGGCGAGGTTCGCCGCGCCCGTCGCTTCGACGTTCCAGCGAGCGAGCGCTCTGAGTGCACCCTGCACGTCTTCGGGGTGCACGGTGATCTCGACGCGGCGCGTTTCGTAGCGTGCGCTGAGCTCTGCAGGCACACCGCTCAGCACCACTTTGCCGCGGGACAGGACGGCGACGCGGTCGCACAACCGCTCGGCGTCGCGCAAGTCATGCGTGCACAGCAACACGGTACGGCCCTCGTCGCGGCTCCAGCGCACGATCGCGTCGTTCACGCTCTTGGCGCTCACCGGATCGAGTCCGGACGTCGGCTCGTCGAGGTACAGCACTTCCGGCGCGTGCAAGGTCGCGCGGGCGATGGCGAGGCGCTGCTTCATGCCCTTGCTGAACGTCGATACGCGTGAGGCGGCCACCTCGGCGAGGTCGAACGTTCGCAGAGCCGCGTCCACCCGGCGTTTCACCTCTCCGATGGGCACGCCGTACAAGTCGGCGAAGATGCCGAGGTTCTCGCGGGGCGTCAAGCGCTCCTCCAACGCGGGCGTTTCCGTCAGGACGCCCGTGCGGCGCCGTACGACGTCACCGCGCTCGACGGGGTCGAGGCCGAACACGCGCACGCTTCCCGAGGACGCGGCGAGCACGCCGTTGAGAAGGCGCACCGTCGTCGTTTTGCCCGCTCCGTTGTGGCCCAGCAAGCCGAAGACCTCACCGCGCTTCACGGTGAGGTCGAGATGATCGACGGCGACCTTACCGCCGAATTGCCGCGTGAGGGCGCGCGTCTTGATGACGAACTCGGAAGAACTCATGACCTCAGGGTAACGAACGGCGGTCCTTCACGCGTCCGACGAAAGGCTCACGAGCCCACGTCGAGGCTGCCGTTGCTCGTTTCGACGTTCAGCGTCGCCGCTCCCCGGCCGACCTTGTGGGCCGTGAAAGCGTGACGTTCGGTGTCGACTTCGAAGGTCGGCAGGTTCACGACGAGGCTGCCGTTGCTCGTCTTCCCGGTCACGTTCAAGCCACCTTCGGCTTCGAGGCCGCGAATGCGAACGCTGCCGTTCGAGGACACGACGACGTTTTGCGAATCGGCGGCCAGGGCGACGTCCTCGATGGTGACGCGTCCGTTGCTGGTCTCGGCCCGCAGCTCGCCGTGCGCGGCGCGCACGTCGACACTGCCGTTGCTCGTCTTCGCCGTGACGTCCTTCGCGGGACCCGTGACTTCGATGTCGCCGTTGCTCGACTCGAGGTTCAATACGATGTCTTTCGGCAAGGCGAGGCGAAAGCTCACGCCTCGGTTCATCGCCCATACGTTCTTCTTCACGCCGCGCACCACGAGCGTGGCGCCTTCGCGTGCCACGCTCATCTCGGCTTCCCCGCGCACTTCCGCCGTGACGGTCGGGCGCTTCGAGCCACTCGTGACGGTCACGGATCCGTTGAAAGTCTCGACGCGGACTTCCCGCACGCCCGAGAAGTCCAACGCCTGCCGCTGCGTGCGCACCGCCGACCCGTCGACGAGAGAGCAGGCAGAGAGGGCGAGCATTCCGAGGGCGGCCAATCCGATGAAGTTCGTTCGTGACATGAGCATCTCCTTGTGCCTCGATTGTCGTGCGTGCGCCGCGCCGCGCCCTCGGCCGGACGGACGGCCCGCGTCTCGTCCTTAAGTCGCATTCGCCATCGTGCCGATTCGCGATCGTCTCGGCGGACTCTAGAGTGCGGCATGCCACCGAATTCGGAAGACGCGGACGAAGCGCGGCCTCTACTCGAAGCGACCGTGCGCCGCTTCGTCTCGCCGCACGCCGACATCGTTCGTCACGAGACGCGAAGGCGTCCCGTTCAAGCGTCCACCTCCGACGTCGTGCATCACGAATTGCTCGTTCGAACGAACGCGCACGAGCCTCCTCGGACCGTGGGGCTCGTGACGAAGCGCGCTCCCCTCGCCGAGCGCCGTGTCCTTCGCTTGCTGGGCGAAGTCGTTCCCGACCTCGTGCCCTTCAGTCACACCTTCGACCTCTCCACGAACGACGTGGCGTGGACGTGCATGGAGGACTTGGGCAGCGTGACACGTCCGAACTCGCTCGCACCGATCGACCTCGCCGTGTTCGACAGCGAGGCGCGCGGCCTCGCCCGCATTCATGCGGCCTTCCTAGACCGCACGAACGACCTCGACTGGCTCCCCACGATCGACCGAGCGTACTTCGAACGCTGCATCCACGAGTGGTTCTGGCGTCCCGCGTGGGAGCGTGCGTTGTCGAACGACGACTTCCGAGCCGAGTTCGCGAGCGCCATACCGGTCGTGGAACACGCCGCCGCGACGATCGTCGACGAGATGGCGGCCTTGAACGCCGAGGAGGGCGCGCGCACCCTCACGCACACGGACCTGCACCCGTCGAACGAGTTGCTGCGCGACGGCGAGGTCCACTTCATCGATTGGGGCGCCGCGCACGTGGGAACGCTGTATCTCGACATTCCCCACTTGTTTCACACGCCCGAGTTGGCGGCGCGTTACCGCGGCGCTCTGGAGCGCCGCGACGTGCTCGTGTCGCCCTCGGACTTCGAGGAGCGTTACCGCGTCGCCGCCCGCTACACCGCCTTGAGGTACATGTGGTGGACGCTCGACGAGTGGCTCTCGGATCGTTCGGCGAGCGTTTGGGTACGGCATTACCTCGATCGTCTGACCTCGTGACGGCCCATGCGCCATCGTGCCGATGAACTTGGGCATCGCCGTCGGTAGAGTGCGACATGCCCGAGTTCATCAAGCCTTCCCGGTTACAGCGCGGAGATACCGTCGCGAGCGTCAGCTTGTCGAGCGGGTTCGTCACCGAGGTGCCGCACCGCTACGAAGCGGGCAAGCGGCAACTCCGAGACGCGTTCGGATTGCAAGTCGTCGAAGCTCCGAACGCGTTGCGAGGCGCCGAGTACTTGCACCGTCATCCGCAAGCTCGAGCGGACGACCTTCACTGGGCCTTGGAGAATCCCGAGGTGCGCGGCATCTTCAGCGTCATCGGCGGGGACGACTCGGTTCGACTCCTGCCGCACCTCGACCTCGACCTCATCCGCCGCTTTCCGAAGGTCATGCTGGGCTTCTCGGACACGACGATCACGTTGATGCAGTTTCTCAGGGCGGGTGTGCACGCCTTTTACGGTCCGGCGATTCTGACCGACCTCGCCGAGAACGCCGGCATCCGCGATTTCGTGGCGAGAGGCGTGAGGCGAGCCTTGTTCGACGCCCGACCGTTCGGTCTCGAAGCGGCGAGCGAGTGGACGGAAGAGCACGTGGACTGGCGCGACGAGGCACGTCAGGAGCAGCCTCGTTCCTTTCAGCCCAGCGACGGTTGGGTGTGGCTCGGCGGCCGAAAGCGCGTCGAGGGCCACCTCGTGGGTGGGTGTCTGGAGGTGCTCGACATGCTCAACGGCACGCCCGGTTGGCCCGAGGCTCGGCTGTGGGACGGCGCGATCTTGTGCCTGGAGACGAGCGAGGACGTTCCGCCTCCCTCGCAAGTCGGCTACTGGCTGCGGAACTTCGGAGCGCAAGGCATCTTGGGCAAAGCGTCGGGACTGCTGATGTCGCGCCCGAAGGCGTACACGCCCGATATGACGAGCCGTTTGTACGACTGGGTGAAGCGCGTCGCTTGGGAGTTCGGGCGTGAAGACTTGCCGATCGTCGCGAACATGGACTTCGGCCATACGTCTCCGCAACTCACGCTTCCGCTCGGTGCGAAGGTCGTCATCGATCCGACCAAGGCTACCGTGGACGTGCTGGAAGCTGGGGTTTCGTAAGGCGGATCGTCACGAGAAAAAGGCGACCCTTACATGAGGGTCGCCTTTTTTCGTTCGGATCAGTCCGCAGCCGTGTTCGCGTAGCTTCCGGCTTGCACGCCGATCGTCGCGGCTTCTTCGGCTTCGCGTTCGAGCTTCGCCTTGATCTTCTTGAGGCGGAAGGACTCTTCGCGTTCGCGTTGGTCCAAGACACCGCGGATGAAGCGGATGTCGTCTTGAATGCCGGGCACGACGACTTGCTCCAGGGCGTTCACGCGGCGCGACGTCTTCTTAATTTCCTCGCCGATGCGGCGAAGCTTCGTCTCCGTCGCAGCGACTCGAATGATCGCCTGCATGACGCCTTGGAAATCCTCGGCGGCTTGAATCGTTCGCGGACCGACCGTGATCGGCGAGAAGTTCGCCGAGTTCTTCGCTTCCGGCAAGTTGATGCGGGGAACCTTCACGCCGTACACGCTTTGAATCTGCATGTGGACGTTCATTTCACCCGTGCTGGCGAGGCTGAGGCTCTCGACGGCTTCGGGCGTATCCCACGCTTTGGCGGAGAAGAGGGAGGTGTACGCGCCCTTCGTGACGCGCGTGAGTTCCTCTCGGGCAGAGAGGGCGTCACGGACGAGCGCGAAGAATTCGCCGATGAGGGCGTCGCGCTTGCGCTTGAGGAGTTCCGCGCCGTTCGTGGCGAGCTTGAGCTGCGCCTTGGAGGCGAGGAGCGCGGTTCGGGTGGGGCTGATTTGTCCGGCCATGAGTACCTCCGGGGATGACGGGTGCGAGGAAGCCTATCCCTCACACCCTAGCATCCTCGTTTCCTTAGATCCGGTTGCCTCGCCACATCTCGTCGAGCTTGGTGCCGTAGAACTTGTCGATGGCGTCCTTGCCGATTCGGGTGAGCTGGCTTTGCGGCAGTTGCGACAAGATGCCCCACGCGACCGTCAAGGAGTCCTCGATGGAGCGGTCGGCGTTGCCTTGCCCGATGAAGTAGCTCTCGAACGCGTCGGCGAAGCGCAAGAACAGCTTGTCCGTCTCGGTGAGGGCGTCTTCACCGGTGATCGCGACGAGTTTGCGCAAGTCGAGGCCGTTGGCGTACGCCGCGAACAGCTGGTCGGACACGTTCTTGTGGTCGGCGCGCGTCTTGCCCTTGCCGATGCCGTTACCTTGCAGGCGCGACAGCGACGGCAGCGGGTTGATGGGCGGGTAGACGCCCTTGCCGTGCAGCGTGCGGTCGACGACGATCTGACCTTCCGTGATGTACCCGGTGAGGTCGGGAATGGGGTGCGTGATGTCGTCGTCGGGCATCGAGAGGATCGGAAGCTGCGTGACCGAGCCTTTCTTGCCTTCGATGACGCCCGCGCGCTCGTACAAGGACGCGAGGTCCGTGTACATGTAGCCGGGGAAGCCGCGGCGACCCGGAATTTCTTCGCGCGCCCCGCCGATTTCACGCAGCGCCTCGCAGTAGTTCGTCATGTCGGTGAGGATCACGAGGACGTGGTAATCGTGCTCGAACGCGAGGTACTCGGCGGTCGTGAGCGCCATGCGCGGCGTCAGCAAACGCTCGACGGCCGGGTCGTCCGCCTTGTTCAAGAAGAGGACCGAGCGCGCGAGGGCGCCGGTACGCTCGAATTCCTGCGTGAAGAACGACACTTCGCGTTGCGTCAGACCCATCGCGGCGAAGACGACGGCGAAGTCGCCTTCGTGGCCGGGCACCTTCGCTTGACGCGCGATCTGCGCGGCGAGTTCGTTGTGCGGCAGACCCGAGCCGGAGAAGATCGGAAGCTTTTGGCCACGAATGAGGCTGGTGTTGATGTCGATCGTCGAGATGCCCGTTTGGATGAACTCCTCGGGCTTCGCGCGCGACGCGGGATTCATCGCCTGACCGTTGATGCCGAGTCGCTTTTCGGCGACGACGGCGGGCAGACCGTCGATGGGACGGCCGAGGCCGTCGAAGCGGCGGCCGATCATGTCACGGCTGACACCGAGACGCGCCACGTCTTCGACGAGGCTCACGGACGCCGTGGCGAGGTCGAGGCCGCGCGTGTCTTCGAAGATCTGCACGATGGCGTACTCGTTCGAAACTTCGATGACTTGACCGCCACGCACGCGGTTCGTGCTGTCGCGAATTTCCACGATCGCGCCGTACGCGATGTCCGCGGCGTTGTTCACGAACAAGAGGGGGCCGGAGATGTACGAGACGTCGTTGTATTCCTTCTTCAGCAAGCTCGTCATGCGCGAACGCCTCCACGGAAGGCGGTGTCGAGTTCGCTCATCACGTTGCCGCTGTACGCCGCGAATTCACTTTCGGGCGTGTAACGCGCGCGGCTGAGCTTCTCGATGACCGGGCTTTGAATGATGTCGTCGATCGTCGCGCCCGATTGCAGGGCGGCGGACGCGGAGTCGTAGAACTTCAGCATCATCTTCATGAGGCCGTAGTTCTTGGGCATGGAGGCCGACGCGTCGACGGGGTCGAAGCCGTTTTGCTGCAAGAAGTCTTGGCGCAGCATGCGGCCCGCCTCGATGACGAGGCGCTCGTTGTCCTGCAGCGCGTCGGGACCGACGAGTTGCACGACTTCTTGCAGGGACGCTTCTTGTTGCAGGATGTTCGCGATGCGTTGGCGCAACTCCGGATAGTCGGCGCCGACGTTCTTGCGGTACCAGCCCTCGAGGATCGGCGTGAACAGCGAGTACGAACCGTTCCAGTTGATGGCGGGGAAGTGGCGGCGGCGCGCCAAGCCCGCGTCGAGACGCCAGAAGGCGCCCGTGATGCGCAGCGTCGCTTGCGTGACGGGCTCGGACATGTCGCCGCCGGCGGGCGACACCGCGCCGATCACCGAGACGGCGCCGTCTTCACCGGCGAGCGTGCGAACCGCGCCCGCGCGCTCGTAGAACGCTGCGAGCTTTGCCGAGAGGTACGGGGGGTAGCCTTCTTCGGCGGGCATTTCCTCGAGGCGCGAGGAGATTTCGCGGAGCGCTTCGGCCCAGCGGCTCGTCGAGTCGGCCATGAGCGACACCGAGTTGCCTTGGTCGCGGAAGTACTCGGCGAGCGTGATGCCCGTGTACACCGACGCTTCACGCGCGGCGACCGGCATGTTGGAGGTGTTGGCGATGAGGATCGTGCGGTGCATGAGGGGACCGCCCGTCTTCGGGTCTTCGAGCTCGGGGAACTCGACGAGCACGTCCGTCATCTCGTTGCCGCGCTCACCGCAGCCGACGTACACGACGACGTCCGCGTTTCCGTACTTCGCGACCGACTGCTGCGTCACCGTCTTGCCCGAGCCGAACGGACCGGGAATGGCCGCCGAGCCGCCCATCACGAGGGGAAACAGCACGTCGAGGATGCGCATGCCGGTGAGGAAGGGTTCGCTGGGGTCCTTCTTGAGAGCGACGGGACGGGGCGCGCGCACGGGCCAGTAGTGCGCGAGGCGAAGCTTCGTGCCGTCTTCGAGGGTCGCGATCGTGTCGTCGATGGTGTAGTCGCCTTCGCCGACGATTTCGCGAATCTTGCCCGAGATTTGGGGCGGCACGAGGATCTTGTGCGTGAAGGAAAACTCGGGCACGGTTCCGAGGATTTGGCTGCCGGAAACCGTGTCGCCTGCCTGAACGGTCGGCGTGAAGTGCCACTTTTGCGTGCGGTTCAGCGACGAGACGTCGATGCCGCGCGCGATGAAGTCGCCGGACGCTTCCTTGATCTTGTCGAGGGGGCGCTGAATGCCGTCGTAGATGCCGTTGAGCATCCCCGGGCCGAGTTCGACGGACAGCGGCAAGCCCGTGGTGACGACAGGCTCGCCGACCGTGAGGCCGGAGGTGTCTTCGTAGACCTGCACGAAGGCCGTGTCACCTTCGAGGCGAATGATTTCGCCCACGAGGCGCTCGTTGCCGACGCGCACGAGGTCGTACATCTTCGCGCCGTACATCCCGCGTGCGATGACCGCAGGACCGGAGATGCGCTCGACGACGCCTGACTTCTGGGGGGTTTGCGTCATGAAAGAGTGCTCCTTGGAGAAAGGTCAGAAGGTTGAGGGTCGAGAGACGAGGGAGCGTGAAGAGCCATGAAGCTCTCGACCCTTGACTCTGGACTCTCGACCAACTTACAGCTTGATATCGAACCCGATGGTGTCGCGCACCAGCTTGCCCATGTACGCCTTGGCGTCCACGGCGTCGTTGGAGAAGGCGTCCTTGAGGCTCGGAATCGGCAGGAGGATGGGAAGGTCGCGTCCGCGCATCGCGCGTTCGACCGCCTTGCCGGGGTCGGGCAGCAGCGACGTGTCCACGGCGACGAGTCCGAAGCGGTTGGACAGCACGAGGGCTTCGAGCTCCTTGGCGGCAGTTTCGGGCGTGGCTTCCACGACTTCGACGCCCGCCAAACGGTAGCCCGTGGCCGTCTCGGAGTCGGCGAGGACGGCGACGCGGTGAAGATCGGTGGCAGTGGGAGTGGTCATGATTCGATGCTCACTTCGCGGCGCAGCGCTTCGGCAGGCACGCCGTAGAACTTGCCGCGCCCGATGAGGCGGAGCTTGGCGATCTCGATTTCCTTACGACGCAAGAAGTCCACGACGACACCTACACCGAGGGGATCTCCCATGGCGACGCTGCGGGCCGCTTCGTCTTGCATGCGGCGCGCGGCGATCTCGGCGTCCTCGAGGGTCGGCGCGTCGAGAATCGCCGACAGGCCGGGGGCGGCTCCGGCATCGCCGGCGACGGCGCGGGTGAATCCGCTCGCGTCGAGGTCCGAGCCGCCGCCCACGAACAGCGACGCGTCGACGCTTTGGCCGCGCAGGGCGCGGGCCGTGAGGGCGTTGGTGACGTCGATTTCGCGGCCGAGGTAGCGGCGGAGGCTCGTTTCTCGCGACACGCGCAGCGCGTGACGGTAGTAGCCTTGGTCGAGCGCCACCTCGAGGTCGAGCAGGCGGCCAGTAGAGTTGAACGCGGCGACGCCGTCTCTGAACGCGCGAGCGAGCGGGTGTCCCGTGAGGCCGATAGCCTGGGCGGCGCTGCCGAGATCGCCGGAGTTCGCCGCGCTTTGCAGGGCGCTGCGCTTGAGGCTTCCTCCGGGCACGAGACCCGACAGGATGTTCTCGGCAGGACGACCCGACACGATGCCCCGCGCGAGGGTCTTGAGGTTGGTGAGGTCCCAGCGTCCGAGCAGGACGCCGATCTCGGTCTTCGAGTCACCTTCGGCAAGGCGGTACACCTTGTTGACGGTGTTGAAGAAGTTGCGCGAAAGCGCTTCGTCGAGTTCGGTGAGTCCCGCGCCTTCGGTCGTGGCGTCGCCGAGATCGGCGGACACCTCGCTTTCGGACAGGACGCGCAGGAACTCTTGGAAGCTGCTCGCTTCGAGGGCCGCGTCGAGACGCCGCCCGTCGAGCAACTTGGTCCGCATAACCTTCACGCGGGCGTTAATGTAGCTGAAGTCGTCGGGCATGCGGCGTCCTTACTCGGCGAAGACCTGGGCGACTTGCGGCGCGATGGCGTCGCGAACGCGGGCGAGACGGCCGAGCAGCGTGTTCGTGATGCCGCTTTTGCCGCTCTTGCCCACCGCGCGTACGCCTCCGGAGACGGCCGGGTTGGGACGCACCTCCAAGCCGGGCGCGAGTTCCATCGCGAGCGCGACGTCGGCGGGATTCACTTCGAGCGCTTCGATGTCACCGATCGCTTCACGTGCTTCGGCGATGAGTCGCGAGAGGATTTCTCGGTACTCGGGCAAGCCCGTCACGCCTTGCAGTTGCTGTTCGGCGATTTCGAAGGCGCGCTTCATGCCCGAGTCGGAGGCGTTGAGGCGCGCGGCGCTGACTTCGAGCGTGGCGCTCGATTGGGCGCGCACGACTCCGGCCTGCAGTTGGCTGTCGAGCAGACGCTTGCGGCTGTCGAGCGTGGCTTGGGCCTGCTCGCTCGCAGCGCGCACGATGGCCTCGGCCTGCTCGCGCCCGGAAGCGCGAATGCGTTCGATCTCGGCGCGCGCTTCGTTTTCGAGAAGCTGATCGAGCGCCATATCAGATCAGGAAGAGCGCCAGGAAGCCGAAGATGACGAGGGTTTCCGGGAGCAGGAAGTAGATGAGGAGGCGGCCTGCTTGGCCGGGATCTTCGGCGACGGCGCCGACGAGGGCGGAACCGATGCGCGACTGCGCGATGCCCGTGCCCACGGCGCCGAGACCGAGCGCGAGACCTTGACCGATCGCCGTGAGGCCTTCGCCGAGGTTGGTGGAGCCCGCTTCGGCCGTACCCGCTTCTTGAGCGAGGGCGGCACCAGCGAGGGCGAGGACGAGGATGGCGGCCATGCGTTTGGTGTTCTTGTTCATACGGTCTCCTAGAGGATTATTTTTTGCTCCCAGCAGGGCTGAGGCGGCGGAAGGGAGTGTACTTCGGGCTGGTTTCGTTGTGGTACCCGGTCGGGTTGAGGAACTCGACGAAGTGAAGACGCAACGGTTGCAGAATGTGCCCGATGAGGGTCAAGGCGAGCGCGAGCGCGTGCAAGGCGAGCGCGATGGCCGCTCCGAGGATCGCGGCGAGAATGCCGAAGACGATGTTGTTCGCGGCGCCCGCTTGGAAGATGCTCCAGCCGAGATCGGTGGACAGCTTGGCGAGCTGCGCGGACACGAGGCCGACGGCGAAGAGACGAGCGTAGCTGACGATCGCGCCACCTTGCGACATGAGTTCGACGACCATGAGCCAGACCTTCGACACGATCACCCCGACGACGAACACGAGGAAGCCCGCGTACATCACGAGGACGAGCGGATTGCCGAAGTTCGTCGCCGCGCCAAGGTTCTTGCCTGCGCTCGACACGAAGGCCAGCATGATGAGGCCGACGAGGCCGCCTAGCATGCCCAGCGCTTCCCACAAGTGGTGACGATCGCCGTGGTCGAGGCTCAGCTTCACGCGAATTGCCCAGCCCCACAGCACTTGCAGAATGCCGAAGGCGAGCGCGAACAGGAGTGCGGTGTTGGCGAACTCCGTCTCGATGCGAGGCCACACGATGGGGATGAGCCCGCTGTGACGGCCGTCGTTGATGTAGAAGATGTGCAGGTGCTCGAAGAGGGTGCCGAGGAACTCACCGGTGAGAAGACCCCAGACGATCGACCAAGCGGCCATCATGTTCGTGATGAAGCCGAGGCTGCGCAGCGCGTCGGGCTGCACATACGTTCCGAAGAAGCTGAGGTCCCAGCCTTCGCCTCGGCGCGCCTTACCCAAGAACCACATGCCCGCCGCGAGGAACATCAGGCCGAACGCGATGTCGGCGATGATGTAGCCGAAGAAGAACGGGAAGAACAGCGCGATGACCCACGTCGGATCGAACGTGCCGTAACGCGGCAAGTTCAGCATGCCGAGCACCATCTCGAACGGCTTGACGTACGAGTTGTTCTTGAGCTGCACCGGCACGCGCTCGTCGTGAAGAACGTCGACATCGTGCATCTCGTAGCTGACGGCGGTGCCGAACTTGTCGAGGGCGGCCTTGAGGTCGGGCACGCGGTCCGTCGGGACGTAGCCTTCGAGCGCGAGGCTGTACTTGCCTCGCGCACCGAGCGACTGAACGTCGTACACGGCAACTTCGTCGGCGAGCGCGTCGCGAACGGCGAAGAGCGTGGGGCCGTTCGCCTCGGCGAGTCGGCGGCGTTCCTCTTCGAGGGCGCCGCGCGTCTCCTTGCCTTCACGCGAGAGGCGCTCCATTTCGGCCGCAGCGTCCGACAAAGGCATCCCGTCGAAGCGTCCGGGCAGGCGCAACTCGCCGAGACGCGCTTTGCCGAGGGCGGCGCGAGCCTTGTCGCGGTCTTCGCGCAGCACGGCGAGCAACCCCGCGTACACTTCGGTCTTGCCCGTGTTGACTTTGCGGGTTTCGAGCGCGTAGCGTCCCGCGAGGTTGCCGCTTTGCTGATCGCTCAAGACGGCGTCGAGGGCTTTAAGGTCATCGTCCTCGCGCGCCGTGAAAGGCAACAGGGCGATGCGGCGCGATCGATCGAGGACGCCGGCGAGGTTCGCGAGCGTCCTGACGACCTCACCGAAGGTGAGTGCCGCGTCGATGTCACTGTTGAGCTCGTTCAAGCGGCGCGCGACGTTGCCAGCGGGAGCGGCCGCGTCTTCGATGATGCTCGCGAACGATTCGCGGCTCGGCGTGTTCGACGTGGACGTCCGGTAGGCGCCGAGTTCCGACAAGGTGCTTTCAGCGCGGGCGAGGAGGCGTTCGGCGGTCTTGCGCGCCTCGGCTTCTGGGCCAGTGAGCGCGCCCGTCGAAAGGGGGCCAGACGAAATCGGCACGATGTGCAGCACGCCCGCGTCCTGAAGGGCGGAGATGATCGCCTTGTTGTCGCGTTTGCGACCGACGATCACGACTTGCTGCATTCTGTCGATCACGGCAGCACCGCCTTCAGGATCATGACGACCGCTTGCTCCAGCTTCCGTTCGCTGCGCTCGGTGGCGGCTTGCACTTCACGTTGTGCGTCGACGTGGGCGCGCTCGCGGATTTCCGCCGTGCGGGCCGCGAGAACTTGCTCGAACTCGGCTTGCATCTCGGCCAATTGCGCGTTCGCCTCTTGTTCGATGTGCGCGGCGCGAGCGCGTGCCGCCTCGATTTCACGGTCGGCTTCCGCCTTCGCAGCTTCGATTTGTTGGTCGAGCGCGAGTTCGCGGCTGGCAAGTTCACTTAGGATTCGACTCGAAGCGTCCAAACTGCTCCTCCTTTCCTGTTCTTCCACAAGCTTCGTGGCGAAGGGCACCCCACCCGAGGGAGTGAGATGCGTCTCGGCAAAGCCCGCTCACATTTGCTGAAAGCCTGACGCTTAGAGTCTGTCAAGCTCGGGCAAATACTATCACAAGCTTTCTTTTGGAAGGCGAGGGACAATTGACTTTCGAAAGCACGACCTCGTGAAGATGAGACGTGAATGCCGTGTGAAGTCACACGACAAATCCCTCAGCTTCTTAACCCATGGAGCATAAAACTCCGTCGGCGGGCACACAATTGAGCCAGGCGCCTACAGCCAGCGGATTCGAAGCGTCATTCGAAGCGTCAAGCGAGAGCCATGGCGAGGTCGGCCTCGGTAATTGGCCTCGACTGCGCTCCGACTTTCGTGGCGGCGAGCGCACCCGCCGCGTTGGCTGCCTTCGCGGCCTTCGACAACTTCATGCCGCTCAGAACGGCATGAGCGAACACCGCTGCGAACGTGTCGCCCGCTCCGGTCGTGTCCACGACGTCTTCGATCTCGATCGACTCGACGAGTTCGGTTTCGTCGGGCGTCCAAACGATGCTTCCCATCGCGCCGACCTTCACGATCACCTTGCCCGCGCCGCGCTCTTGCAAAGCCGCGAGGGCGGTGCTGATCGAGTGCGTGCCTGTCAGGTGCAAGAGTTCGTGCTGATTGAGCAGGATGTAGTCGGCACTGACGACGGAATCCATCAGGCGCTGACCCGCGGCGTTCACGGCACCGGTTCCAAGATCGATGAACACGGGCACAGCCGCCTTCTTGGCGTGCGCGATCGCCTTGACGGCGTACTCGCGTTGAGGTCCACCGATGAGGCTGTAAGCCGACACGATCAACGCCGAAGCGCTCTCGACATCCTTCTTCTTGAGCTTCGCGGCGTCCAATTGGCGATTCGCCGCCCCCGAAGAGATCATGGCCCGCTTTCCGTCGGGCGTCTGCATGACCGTGATGGTGCTCGTGAGATGATCGTCGTCGACTTGCACGGCGCTTTCGGACACGCCTTCCTCACGCACGAGGCGAAGCGCGTAGTCGGCGAAAGGATCTTTTCCGACGCGCGCGGCGAGAACGACGTTATGGCCGAGGCGCGCGAGGGTCACGCTGATCGTGCCGCCCGCGCCGCCCGGCTGCATGGACGCACGAATAGGCGCGATTTCCTCTCCCGGCCCTGGAATACGCTCCAAGTGGTAGAGGTGATCGACCGTCACGTCACCTATCACGAAGAACTTCACGAACACCTCCCGAGTTCAAGGCCGCCACACCGAGAAAGGCGAGCGAACCTGATGCTGCGTTGCTGACATGTCATGCTAACACGCCAAGTGCCTTGGCGACGTCATGCAGCGACACCAATGAAACGTCCTCGGCGCGCACGTCGGACCGCAAATCCGCCTGAGAAAGCGCGCGGTCGATCGCCTCCGAATCGAAGCCCGCCATCCGCAAGTTGTTTCGAAGCGTCTTGCGGCGATGAGAAAGCGCGACTTCCAACAACCGTACGAAGCCCGCGTCAGGCTTTTGTCCCGAGAAGTCGACCCGCACGACGCTCGACGTGACGTCGGGCGCCGGATAGAACGCGCCCTTCGGAACGTCACGAACGATTCTCGCCGAGCCATACATGGACACCAGCGCGCTCAGAAAGCCGTATCCATCCTCGCCGGGCCGCGCGCCAAGACGTTCGGCGACTTCACGTTGCACGAGAACCGTCGCGCTGAGAAAGCGTCCCGACTCCATGAAGCGCGTCAACAACGCCGTGGAGATGTAGTACGGCAAGTTCGCCACCACCCGGCTTCCCTCGGGAACGTGCCCGAAGTCGAACTTCAAGGCGTCGCCCCACACCACCTCGACGTCGAGTCCCGCCAACGTCTCGGCAAGAACGGGGCGCAAGCGCTCGTCCTTTTCCAAAGCGATCACACGCGCACCGCGCGAAGCGAGTTCACGCGTCAAGACGCCAAGGCCGGGGCCGACTTCCACGACCGTCTCCCCTGCCGCCGCTCCGCCCGCGTCCGCGATAAGACGCAGCACGTTGCCGTCGATCAGGAAGTTCTGACCGAGGCTCTTCGTGGGCCGCAAGCCGTGCCGCGCGAGAAGATCTCGCACGGTCTTCGGGGAGTACAGAGGCGGGTCGTTCGTCATCCGGCGCTTTCTGGGAGAAACGTTTCTGAGGTAGGCTCGCGCGTCAAGGCAAGCGAGCGTCGAGCAAGCGGGCGGCTTCGTCTTCGAGCACCCCGAGCGACACGGCGACTTCGGCGCTCAGCATGCCGCGGCACGCTCGCATGACCTGCCCCTCGGAGTCGGCGAGGCCGCGCTGCACGGCGCGGCGCGCGAGCGTGCCGAGCAAGCGCGCGACCTGCTCGATGTCGGCGAGGTCGAGGATGCCCTGCTCGACGCGAATGCGCTGAGGAAAGCTGGAGGGCAAGTCGAGATCCGGCTCGCCCAGCAAGTTCAGCAGCTCGGGAATGCGCGCTTCGGGCGTGACGCGCCGAAGGCCGAGCGCCTGCGCTTTGGCGACGGGAACGAGAACTTGCATTCCGGTCGAGCGAAGCTCGATGTCGTAGTACTCCTGCGTTTGGCCCAGCGCGGTGCGTTGCGTGCGGCCCCGCACGAACCCCGCGCCGTGCTTCGGATACACGATGGCGTCGCCCGGGGCGAGAGAAAGTTGCTGCGTCATGTCGCCTCCTTCAGCGTGGCACGAAGAGCCATTAAAGCACGCGCCGCGCCCCGAGGCAAATCGCAGTGGGACTCGTTCCGCGCCTCGTTTGCCCTATTCTTGACGACGTGAACGAACCCGTGACTTGGCAAGACGACCTTCGCTCCTCGCGCTTTGGCGAAGCGGCGGCGAGAGCGCGCGTAGCAGGCGCGGGCGCGGACATGCTCGCCGCCCTCGACGACCTCGCGACGGTGGAGCGCGAGGTGCGCGCCAAACGGTACGGCGTCGCTCGTCGCACCTTGAAGCGCTATCAGGAGAACTTGCAAGGTGTTCGAGACGCGAGCCTGCTTCGAGCGAGCGTGCCCGACGAGGGCGTGGCGCAAGGCATTGTCGCGTTGGAAGCCGTCGCGGAGGCGCGCCTCGCCGATCCCGACAAAGCGCTCGTCGCGCTCGAGCCCGCGTTCGTCCACCGCACGACAGCCGCCGAGGCCCAAAACGTTCTGGGAGTCATCCACGCCGTACTCGGTGATGAAGCGAGCGCCCGCGCTTCGTTCGACCGAGCGTTGGAAATCGACCCGAGGCACGACCGCGCCCTCACGAACATCGGCAACCTGTTTTTGGAGCGCGGCGAGTTGTCGGAAGCCGAGGCTTACTACCGGCGAGCCTTGGCGCTCAACCCCGACGCTCCGAACGCTCACCACAACCTCGCCGTCGTGCTGCGCAAGCAAAAGAAGGTAACGGCGTCCGTCCGCGCGCTCAAGAAGAGCCAGCGGCTGCTCGTACGGCAATCGAACGACGCGGGCCGCGAGGAAGCCCGCGAGCGTCTGGGCAAACTCGGCGTCGACCCCAGGAAAGTCGCGTGGGGCGTCATGATCGTCGCCGTCGTCTTGGCGGCCCCGATTCTTCTGAGAATCGTTCGAGGCGGGCCGCGCAGCGTGAGCACGCCCGAACTCGCGTTGGCCGTCTGCGCCCTCGCCCTCGCCTTCTTCATGATGTACCGCTCGAAGAACTGAGGTTCGATGATGTCCACCTTCGTCTTTTCCGCGGACGCGATTCGAGCGATCGACGAGGACTTGGAGCGCCTCGACTTGCTGGAGCTCACGATGGAGACGGCAGGCGCGAGGGTCGCGTGCCACGTGCACGAGCGCTTCGCGAGCGAGCGCCGAGCACACCCCTCGGGGCTGATCTTGGCGGGAAGCGGCGCCAACGGCGGCGACGCCTTCGTGGCCGCGCGACACCTGCTCGCCTTCGGTTGGCACGTCGAAGTGCTCGCGCTCGACACACGGCACCCCTTGGCCCTTCGCATGAGCACGCGCCTCGAAAGCTTCGCGTCGGTGCAGGCGTTGACGCCCGAGTCGCTTCGAGGAGCCTTGCCCAGCGCGAACGTCGTGCTCGACGGCTTGCTCGGCACGGGCTTCACGCCGCCGCTTCGCGCGCCACTCGACGACATCGTGCGGACTTTGAACGCGAGCGGGCGGACGATCGTGAGCATCGACGTGCCGAGCGGCCTGAGAAGCGACACCGTGGAACACGACTTATACGTGAAAGCAGATCTCACCCTCGCCCTCGTCGGGCCCAAGCCCGCCTTGCTTTTTCACGATCTCGGCGAGGTGGACGTGCTCGAGCTCGGGGTGCCGAACGAACTTCTCGAAAGGCACGCGGTGGCGCGCAACATCGACATGAACGCCGTGCGAAGCTTGCTGCCCGTCCGCTCGAAAGGCGCGCACAAGGGAACGGCAGGGCGCGTGTGGATTCTCGGCGGATCGCCCGGTTACGTCGGCGCGCCCGCCTTGAGCGCCTTGGGCGCGCTCAGGGCGGGCTCCGGCCTCGTCACGCTGTACGCCCGCACGTCCATCGAGCAGCATGCCCTCGAAGCCATGCCGCACCGCCTGGAGCGCTGGGAAGACTTGCCGAACGATTCGCGTCCCGACGCGCTCGCCGTCGGGATGGGCCTGCGCGAGGACGGTCCGGTCGTGGCCCGAATGGTGCTTGCGTGGCGCGTCAAGACGGTGCTGGATGCCGACGCGCTGCAGCCCGAGCTGGCGGGACTGGGGCACGACGAGGTCGTGTGGACGCCTCATCCGGGAGAAGCAGCCCGCTTGCTGAGCGGGAACGTGGAGGACGTGGCGCGCGACCCGTTCGGCAGCGTCCGGGCGCTGAGAAAGCGCTTCGGCGGAACGGTCGTGCTGAAGGGCGCGCCGACGCTCGTCGCTACGCGAGAGGGCGTGTACGCCTGCCCGTTCGGCAATCCGGGGATGGCGACGGGCGGCATGGGCGATGTTCTGTCGGGCGTGATCGCCTCGCTGCTCGGGCAGGGCTTGTCGGGCGCGGACGCGGCGGTCCTCGGCGTCGCTTTGCACGCCCTCGCCGGAGACGCGGCGGCAAAACGATACGGGTACGGCCTCGTCGCGTCCGACGTCGCCGAGGAGGTCGCGGCGACGTGGCATAACCTCACACGAGCGTTTTAGGAATCCTTTACAGTAAGGAGGACATGCAAGGCGACCTCGCAGATCTGCCCCTACTCGGCGTGCTCGAGCTCATGCACTTCAGCCGAAAAACTGGCGTGCTCGACGTGGACGGCGCCATTCCCTTCTCCTTGGCGTTCGTCGGCGGCGAGATCGTGGAGGGCGGCATTCTCGACTGGGTGGGAATCGACGCGGTTCTTTCGCTTCCCCTCTCGCCGGATCGCGGTCGCTTCGTCTTCACTTCGAACGAAAGCGGCGGACCGCCCCTCAAGCCCTTCTCACGCCTTATGGGCGATTGGGCGCACCTCGCCGACGAGTGGCAACGCGTGTGCAGCATCATCGGAAGCCCCAGCCGTGTGCTGCGCGGCAGCTTGACGCCTTACGAGGAAGGGCGCAGCGTACGCGCCGTCGCCCGCTCGACGGGCATTCCCCTGTTCGACGCGGCGAAGCAAGCGGCGGAAGCCGTATCGCGCGGCCAACTCACCAAGACCGACCGAAGCGCGTGGCACGTGCTTCGCCTTCGCCATCCCAAGGCGCGCGCGGGCGAAGCCCTCAAGACGGGCTCGCTCGAACGTCTTCTCGACGGGCAGCGCAATCTCGGTGAACTTATCGCCGAAGGGTACGCGCCCGAACAACTTCGCGCCTTCCTGCTGCGCGAAATTCGCGACGGACTACGTTTTCCCGGCGCAGGCTGGGTTCTGCGAGACCTCGCGTGGGAAACCGAAAGCGCCGGAGCGCAAGTTCCAGCTTGAACTCGTCCGCCTGACCGCGCCGTTCGAACTCTCAGCCGAGCCGTCGATGACACGGCTCGGCCGCTTTTTCTCACCGATCCGTTCCGGTCACCTCCTCGAATTCCGCCGAGAGCCTCGGTGGACAGCGCTGCACGCGGGCGCTCCAGGACCTCGCCATTCGGCTTACAGAGCGAGCGGGTTATCATGTCGAGCATGCAAGACGTCTTCGAACGCGCGGCCCAAGACGCCCAACGCCTTCCCAAGCGCCCCGACAACTCGACGTTGCTGCGCTTGTACGCGCTGTACAAGCAAGGCACGGAGGGGAACGTGACCGGAGAGCGTCCCGGCGGCTTCGACTTCGTGGGCGCCGCGAAGTACGACGCGTGGGCCGGGCTCAAGGGCACGGCGCGGGAGGACGCGCGGGGTCAGTACGTGGCGCTCGTCGCGGCCCTCAAGGAGTCGTGAGCGCCCGACCCGTGAGCGCCGTTCCCGTCAAAATTTTCGAAGCGCACAAGGCGCGCATGCGCGACCTCGCACGGAACTACGCGCGAGGTCTCAAAGGCCGCGACATGGAAGCCTTCGCCGAGCACCTCGGCGCCAAGCTCGTGTACATGGACCTCGGCGAGCGCGATGGAGCCTTCGACCCGGATCACAACGTCATCCTCGTCAACTCGAGCGTCACGCGTGAGCGGCAGCGCTTCACCGTCGCACACGAAGTCAGCCACGCCTTGCTGCTGGGCGACGAGGACTTGCTGTCGGACTTGCACGACGCCTTCGACGGCGACGACCTCGAAAACGCCATCGAGACGCTGTGCAACGTCGGCGCGTCGGCGATCCTCGTACCCGACGAACTCTTGCGCGCGTGCGTGGAACGGCACGGCGCGACCGGTCAAGTCATCGCCGACATCGCCCGTAAAGCCGAGGTGAGCGCGCAAGTCGCGCTCTACGCCCTTGCGGACTTCGTGCGGACACCCGCGATCTTCGCGGTGTGCGGCGCGCCGGGCGGCGCTCTCGTCGTGCAGGCGAGCGCGGCGACGTCGTCCATGCGCTACTCGTTGAGTTCGGGCACGCCGATTCCGAGCGGTCATCCGATCGACACGGCCTACCGCACGGGCCTTGCAATCGAAGAGGCAAGTTTCTTTCCGTTTCGCAGCGGAAAGCGCATGCCCGCCCTCGTGAGCGCCTACCCGCTGCGCGGACGGGTGTACGCGGCCTTCGAGGAGAGATGAGCGACGCTTCGCTCGCGGTGCACGAGCTGCGCTTCGGTTTTCCGGTGCCCGGCGCCGTACCTCTTGACAACGGCTTGTATCGCCTCGCTTGGCGCGGCGCGGCCGTCATGGGCATCCTCAACGTGACACCCGATTCGTTCAGCGATGGCGGACGCTACACTACAGTCGACGATCTGCTGAACGCCGCGCGCCGCATGCTCGACGCCGGAGCCCTATTCCTCGACGTGGGCGGCGAGTCCACGCGACCCGGAGCGCAACCCGTGAGCGAGGACGAGGAGTGGCGACGCGTCGGGCCGATCATCGAACGATTGACGCGCGAAGGCCGTGGCGTCATCAGCGTCGATACGATGAAGCCGGGCGTGGCAAGGGCGGCTTTGGAAGTTGGAGCGCACCTCGTGAACGACGTGACGGGGCTGCGGCAGCCAGCCATGCTGCGCCTCTGCGCCGAGCGCCGAGCGCCGGCCGTCGTGATGCACATGCGCGGCGAACCGCGCACGATGCAACGCGAACCTCGCTACGACGACGTCGCCGCCGAAGTCACGGCGTTCTTGCGCAGGCGTGCCGAGGCGGCCTTGCAGGCGGGCGTGCCGAGCGTCGCCGTCGACCCCGGCCTGGGATTCGGCAAGACCGTCGAACACAACCTCGCGCTGCTGCGCGCCTTGCCGGAACTCGTCTCGCTGGGCTGCCCCGTGCTGGTGGGCGCGTCGCGCAAGAAGATGATCGACGTCCTCGCGAACGTCCCGAAGGCGAGCGACCGCGATCCCGGCTCGATCGCTTTGCACTTGCACGCGGCGTCGAGCGGAGCGGCGATCGTGCGCGTGCACGACGTGCCGAGCCACGTTCAAGCGTTGCGCGTACACGAGGCGCTACACTCCCGGTCATGAGCGGTGTCAAGAGCGGTCGGACCGGCACGGTCGTGCTGTCCGGCATGGAGTTTCACGGTCGGCACGGAGTGTTCGACGAGGAGGCAGTGTTCGGTGCGCGCTTCGTCGTGGACGTCGAAATGCACTTCGACTTCACGGACCTTCGAGACGACATCGACGCGACGGTCAACTACGCGGCGGTCTACGACACGGTGCGCGACGAGGCGACGAATCGGCGCTATAAGCTCATCGAAGTGCTCGCCGAGCGCCTCGCCGCACGTCTCTTGTCCGAGCAGACGCGGCTCGACGAGCTGACCGTGCGCGTGCACAAGCCGCACGCGCCGCTTTCCGGCGTCTTTCGCGACGTGTACGCCGAGGTGACGAGACGAAGGACCGAGCAATGAGGAGCGAGCAGGGCGCGTCGCTCGCCTTGATCGCGCTCGGCGCGAACCTCGGTGAGCCCGTCGAAGCCTTGCGGTTCGCACGGCGCGAGCTCGCTCAGGTCGGTGAAGTCGAGGCGGCGTCGCGCCTGTACCGCACCGCGCCGGTCGGAGGTCCCCCCGATCAACCGCCGTACGTGAACGCCGCCTTGGCCTTGCGAACGACGTTGGAGCCACGCGCTTTGCTGAGCGTGCTGCTCGACGTCGAGCGTGTGGCGGGTCGGGTGCGCCGCGAGCGCTGGGGGCCGCGGGTGCTCGACCTCGATTTGCTCGCCGTGAACGACGTGCGAATGGCGACGCCCGACCTCACGCTGCCGCACCCGCGTCTGCTCGAGCGCGCGTTCGTGCTCGCTCCCCTCGCCGACGTGGCGCCTTTGTGGCAGCACCCCGAAGTTCATGTCACGGTGCTCGGCGCGTTGAGCGCCGTGTCTCGCGACGGCATCGAAATTCTAGATGAAGCTTGGTTCTAGACGCTTCTCATCCCAAGGGGTCGATATACTGAGCGCGAATGGCGCGGATCGACGGCAAATACGAAGAACTGGGAGAACTCTCCCGACAGGGCGACGAGACACTGCTCGCCGTGAAAAGCGACCAAGGCGAGGCGTTGCGGCTCGGTTGGTTCGACGTCTCCACACCCGCCGCGCGCGCCAGCTTTCACCGCTACCGCGCGGCTCTGCGCGACCTCTCCCCGGCAGGATTGGCGGACGTCGTCGCGCGGCCCGGCGCCTACTACTCCCTGTGGAAGCCGGTCGAAGGCGCGCTCCTCGCCGACTTCCTCGCGAGCGGCACGAAAGACGAGGAAGCCGTCGACGCGCTCGGTGAACTCGCTCAGAAGCTCGCGAGGCACGGCTACGCCCTGAGTGACGCCGAAATCGTGATGCAAGGCAACACGCCCATCGTCGCGCGCCTCGCCCCGCTCGAGCGTTCTACCGAAGAGGTCGCCTCGCTGAACGCTCCTCTGCTCGCGCAGCTTTCGAACGGCAAGGTTCGGCGCCGCCGTGAGAAGCGGCCGAGGCGACGCCTCACGATCTGGGGTGTACTGCCGGGCCTGCTGTTCTTGGCTGGCGCGGGTTATCTCGGCGTGCAAGCCGCTCAGATCTACCTCAATCCACCGGTGAGCAGCGTGCCGAGCGTGGCGGGCCAAGACGCCCAAAGCGCCGCGAGCACCCTCGTGAAAGCCGGGTACCGCGTGACCTTCGCGCGTGGCGAAGAAGCCGACGCCCGCCTCGGAAGCGTCATCGGGCAAGACCCCGAGGCGGGTTCGTCTCTGCATACGGGACGGCTCGTGACGCTGACCGTGAACGATCCGCCGCCCCTCACCGTGCCGCGCGTCGAGGACCTCAGCCTCGATCAAGCGAGAAGCGCCCTCGCGGAAGCGCAACTGCGCCTCGGTGACGTCACCACCGTCGACGGAGGCGCGACGAACACCGAGAAGGGTCGCATCGTGGCGCAGTTGCCGCCCGCCGGAACCACGATCGCGCGTGGGCAGCGCGTGCGCGTGCTCGTGTCGAGCGGAATTCAAGCGAGGCAGACGTGGCTGCCCGACCTCGGCGGCATGACCTTCGAGCAAGCGCGCGACTTCGTTCGCAACGCGGGGCTCGTCGTGACGCGCGTCGTGCAGCAGACGTCCGACAAGCCCGAGAGCACGGTGCTCGCGCAAGACCCGAAGCCTTACGCGAAAGTCGACGCGGGCACGCCCGTCGTGCTGACGATCGCGAAAGCGGCGGTCGCCGCGCCCGCCACGCCCGTCCCGGAGCTACCGCTGCCGCCGCAACCCCGTCCGGTCACGCCGTCCGACGCCGCGCCGAGCGAGCAGCCCTCCACGCCCGCCGACGAGACGAGCACGCCCGACACGGCGACCACGCCGGACGAGGCGAGCACGCCCAGCACCACGCCCACCGAGACGAGCACGCCCGACACGGCGACCACGTCTGCTGAAACGAGCACGCCCGACGCGACGCCTCCCGCGGAGGCCACGACGCCCGACACCACCGCCCCGAGTGACACGGCGCCCAGCACGAACGACACGCCGGACGCCGCAGTCGACAGCGCTCCCACGCGGGCCGTGCAACTCGACTACACCTTTCCCACCACGTTGCCCGAGGGCACAGTGCAGATCGTCGTGACGGACGCGGACGGCGAGCGCGCCCTCGACTTCTCGCAGCCGTCGAGCGCCGTCGCGGGCGCTCGGGCCGAGGGGGAAGTCACCGTGCGCGGAGACGCCACGTTCAGCGTTCGTGTCGACGGAACCGAAGTCGGGACGTTCACGCGCTAACTTGACGTCGTGTCTGACGTCTACCTCGACCACGCCGCCACCACGCCAATGACGCGCGTCGCCCTCGACGCGTACGTTCAAGCGGCCCAACTGCACGGCAACGCCGCTTCCGTGCACCGCGCGGGCCAGAAAGCGCGCGAGTTCTTGGAGGAAGGCCGCGCCGCGTTCGCCGAGTCCATCGGGGCGCATCCACTCACGATCCTCGCGAACAGCGGCGGCACCGAAGGCGACAATCACGTCCTGTTGGGCGCCGCGAAAGGAAGAGTCGGCGGTCACGTCGTCACGTCCAGCATCGAGCACAGCGCCGTCCTCGCCGCCGCCCGCGAATTGGCGGCCAGCGGCTTCGACGTGACCTTCCTGCAGCCCGACCGCCACGGGCACGTCTCGCCCGACGCGCTGCGAGACGCGTTGCGACCCGACACCTTCCTCGTGAGCGTCCACCACGCGAACAACGAGATCGGCACGGTTCAAGACGTCGCGCGGCTCGCCGAAGTCGCGCACGAGGGCGGCGCGCTGTTCCACACGGACGCCGTTCAAAGCCTCGGCGTCCTGAGCGTGAATGTCGCCGAGTGGAACGCCGACTTCGCGACGTTCAGCGCGCACAAGTGGGGAGGCCCGAAAGGAGTCGGGTTCCTGTACGTGCGGCGCGGCTTGGAATTGCCTCCCTTGATGATCGGCGGCGGGCAGGAAAAGGGCCTGCGAGCGGGCACCCACAACGTTGCGGGCGTGTACGCGGCGGGCCTCGCCGCGCTCGACGCGAGCCGAGCGCGGCCCGAGACGTTCGAGAGGATGCGCGCGCTGCACGCGCGACTCGAAGCGCACTTGCGAGCCGCGCCGAACGTCACGTTCAACCATCCCGTCGACGGCTCTCCGAAGGTGCTGTCGGTCACGGCGAGCGGGGCGGACGGCGAGGCGTTGTTGATGAACCTCGACCTCATGGGCGTGTACGCCAGTCTCGGAAGCGCCTGCTCGTCGGGCACGACCCTTCCAAGCCACGTTCTGAAGGCCCTCGGCCTCGGGGACGCGGACGCCAAGGCGACCGTGCGCTTCAGCTTCGGACGAGACAGCACGCTCGACGACGTCGATCGCGCCGCCGAAGCCTACCGCCAAGCGCTCGAGTTCAGCGCCTTGTAGGAACGAGCTTCAAGCGACCTCACGCTCCGCTCACCGCGCGCCACAACTGGAATGGGTCGCCTTCATCGTGTTCGAGCGTCCGCACCCTCGCGCACCTTGTCAGATGAGGAGCGCCGCGTGCGGCGACACTACACGGTGAGGGAAGCGCATGTTCTATCACGACAACAAGCTGCAGTATCCGGTCCGCGTCGAAACACCAAACCCCGTCTTCGCGAAGATGCTGCAGCAAGCCATCGGCGGCGTCGAAGGCGAAATTCGCGTCATGATGCAGTACCTCTTTCAAGCGTGGGGCGCGCGCGGTCCGAAAAAGTACCGCGACCTGCTGCTGGAAACGGGCACCGAGGAGATCGCGCACATCGAGATGCTGGCGACGGCCGTCGCCCTTAACCTCGAAGGCTCTCCGAACGCCGTCAAGGAAGAAGCGGCGAACCACAATCCCATGGTGGCGGCCGTTTTGGGAGGCATGAATCCGCGCCACTACCTTTCGGCGGGAATGGCCGCCCTACCCGAGAACGCCAACGGCGTGCCCTTCAACGCCTCGCACGTCTACGCC
Organism: Deinococcus yavapaiensis KR-236; assembly: GCF_003217515.1. NCBI lineage: Bacteria > Thermotogati > Deinococcota > Deinococci > Deinococcales > Deinococcaceae > Deinococcus > Deinococcus yavapaiensis. The sequence continues at coordinate 122,552 of NZ_QJSX01000015.1, forward strand.
AGCGGCAACATCGTCGCGGACATGTACGCGAACGTCGCCGCCGAAAGCACGGGACGCGTCCTCGCCACGCGCCTCTACCAGATGACGGACGACCCGGGCATGAAAGACATGCTCTCGTTCCTCATCGCACGTGACACGATGCACCAACAGCAGTGGCTCGCGGTCGTGGAGGAACTCGGAGGATACGAGGGCGCCCTGCCCATTCCCAACTCCTTTCCTCAAGAGTTGGAGCAGCGCGGTTTCAGCTACGCGTTCGTCTCCACCGGCACGCCCGACCTCGAAACGCCTCAAGGACGCTGGACGAGCGGTCCGTCGCTCGACGGCAACGGCGAGTTCCGCGTCGAGAAAGCCCGCCCTCTCGGCGAGGAACCCGTGCTCGCGCCGCCCATGCCCGAAGGCTTCGCTCAAAAAGAGCAGATGATCGGCGGCATGGCCAAAGGAGTGAGCAATCTCGACCCGAATTCGTCAGAAGGCATCGCCCAGCGAATCTCGGAAACGCTCGGAAACGCGGTGGACAAGTTGACGGGCGGCGAGAACCGGTCGTCGTGACTTGGCCTTCCTCACCCTCTGCCCTAATGGCAGAGGGTGAGGAAGGTGTCAGTACTGACGCCCGAAAATCACGCGCTTGCCGTACGCGCTCGGCTTCCCGGTGTGCACGCACACGCCTTCTTCGGGCTCTCCGAACAACTCGTCGTCCATCGGCACGTTGCGCGTTTTCGCCTTCGTCTCCTCGGCGATCTGCTTTTCGCTTTCGGGATCGCCGCAATGAAAGGCGCGCACCCACTTGCCCGCTTCGATGGCGGCCTTGAAGTCGTCGTAGGTATCGACGGTGACGGTATTTTCCTCGAGGAAGTCGAGGGCGCGGTCGTACAACGCCTGCTGAATGCGCTCCAGCCTCGCTTGCATGTGCGCGACGACGTCCGCGCGGGACACGGTCTCCTTGGCGTCCGAGTCTCGGTCTTTCACGACGACGACGCTCGCCTCTAGGTCGCGCGGCCCGAGTTCGATGCGCACGGGCACGCCCTTGAGCTCCCAATCGTTGTACTTGAAGCCGTTCGAGACGCCTTCGCGCTTGTCGACCCGCACGCGGTGACCGGCACTGGCGAGTTCGGCGGCGAGTTCGTCGGCGGCGGCGTACATCGCCTCGGTGTTGTCCTTGCGGGTGATGGGCACGATGACGACTTGAACGGGCGCGATGCGCGGGGGAAGGCGCAGGCCCTTGTCGTCTCCGTGCGTCATGATGATCGCGCCGATGATGCGGCTCGAGATCGCCCACGACGTCGTGTGAACGTAGTGCTCCTTCTGGTCGCGTCCTTGGAACTTGACTTCGAAGGCCTTCGCGAAGTTCTGCCCGAGGTAGTGGCTGGTGCCGCTTTGCAGGGCTTTGCCGTCGCGCATCATGCCCTCGATGGAGTACGTCTCCACGGCGCCCGCGAAGCGTTCGGAGTCCGTCTTGCGACCGCGGATGACGGGCAAGGCGAGGACGTCGCGCGAGTAGCGGTGGTAGAGGTCGAGTTGCTGCAGCACCTCGGCGCGCGCTTCTCCCTCGTTTTCGTGGGCCGTGTGGCCTTCTTGCCAGTAGAACTCGGCGGTACGAAGAAACAGCTTCGTGCGAAGTTCCGCGCGGAAGACGGCGCCCGCTTGGTAGTGCAAGAAGGGCAGGTCGCGGTACGAGTTGAGCCACTGCGCCCACATGTGCCCGATGATCGTCTCGGAGGTGGGCCGCATCACGTAGGGTTCCTCGAGGACTTCCGTGCCGATCTTCGTGACGGTGAACAGCTCGGGCGCGAAGCCTTCGACGTGGTCGGCTTCCTTCGTGATGAAGTTCATGGGAATGAGCGTCGGAAAGAGCAGTCCCTCGTGGCCGGTGGCGCGGAAGGCGTCCTCCATGTCGCGGTTGATGCGTTCCCAAACGGCGTAGCCGTAAGGTTTGACGACCATGCAGCCGCGCACGGGGCTGTAGTCGGCGAGGTCCGCCTTGATGACGACCTGGTTGTACCACTCGTTGAAGTCCTCGCTTTGCAAGGGCACACCGTATTGAGCTGCTTTCGCGTCCGTCATGCAGCAGAGTCTATCAAGGGGAACTCGGCCTCAGCCATTTGGCGGGCGTCGCCCGTGCAAGCGGCGCGCGAGCTCGCATCAACGACCGAAGCTTTCGAGTCGGACGTCGAAGCGGCCCGGCTGAATCGCTTCGGACGTCATCGACAGGCGGCCTTGCAAGTCGCGCTCTTGAAAGCGGACGTCGAAGCTCGCGACGACCTCGCCGTTCGATCGGACTTCTCGTCCGGTGAGGCGCCACCCGGCCTTACGAAGCTCCTCGACGTAATGATCGAAGACGTGCTCGGCGGAGCCCGAGGTGAAGATCGTCGCGGTGTCCTTGGCGAAATCGGTCGAGGCGCGCGAGCCTGTTTCGCGCACGCGGGCGTCCGGAGGGGGAGCGAGGCGTGGCAAGGACCCGTTCGCGAAGGGAGTTCGTCGTCCGCCGGGCGGCGCGGAGTTGGAGGCACCGTCGTTCGCGAGCGGAGGGCGCGCGAGGCTGCTCGAAAGGAGGGCGAGCGACGTGGAGGTGGAAAGCTCGCGGTCCATGGAGAGGGTCACGCTCGTCGTTCCGTGATGTTCCGAGGAGAAGTAGCTGAGATGGCGCTCGCCCTTGAGGTACGTCGTGACCGGGACGCCGCGAACGGAGCCGGACGTGAAGGCGTTTCGGCTCGACGCGACGACCGCCGAGTCCTTGTCTTGCCAACCTGTCTGGCGCAAGGCGGCAGTCATGACCGCTTCGACGTGCGCCGCGCGGGCGGTCGTGACGAGGTGGCTCTGGATGTAGGGACCGTAAGCGTTGCTCGGCGCTCCTTGCACGACGCTGCCGATGACGCGAAGGTTCGGCAGCGTCTTGAGGCTCGCCCCGAAGTCGCGCTCGATTTCGGCGGGCAGGGCTCCGGGCATGAACTGCGCGGCGTCGGAAATGCCGAGGGCGCGTTGCAAAAGCTCGCGTTCTTGCGGCGTGGCCTGTTCGAGCAGTTGGGCTTGCGTAGTGCCTAAAGCGAGCATCGCGAGGAGCGCAAGGGCGTTCGAGGTTCGCTTCATATCTTCTCAACTTACGGACTTGGACGCGTGTTCGTTGCCGAACCATCCTCCGTGAAGACTTCGTGGAGATTCGGCGCTCGGCCTCGAGGAACCTCGTATCATGAAACGCGTGCTGAGCGCCTCTGTCCTCAATGCCATTCGTGACGCCTTTCCCGATGACGACCGCGAGCTGGAAGCGTTTCAACTGCGATACGAGCGCTACGCGGGCCAGCTTTTCGACGGCGTGCGAGCCGTGTACCCCGACGCCGAGGACTTGGAGGAGCGCTTGCTCGAAGTCCTGCTGCACGCCTGGCACGAGCGGCCCGCCGATCTCAAACGCCTCGACTCGCAGCGCCTGCTCTCCCCCGACTGGCTTCAAACGCCCGACGTGATCGGGTACGTGGCGTACGCGGATCGCTTCGCGGACACGCTCGCCGGGGTGCTGGAAAAGGTGGAGTACATCGAGGAACTCGGAGCGCGCTACTTCCACCTCATGCCTCTTCTCAAGCCGCGCCGCGCGCCGAACGACGGCGGGTACGCCGTGCAGGACTACCGCTCGGTGCGCGAGGACCTCGGGTCGATGCACGATCTTTCGCGGCTCGCCAAGCGCTTGAGGCGCAGCAACATCAGCTTATGCTTGGACCTCGTGCTCAACCACGTGGCGCGCGAGCACGAATGGGCCGAGCGAGCGAGGCGAGGCGAGGCCAAGTACCAGCGCTACTTTCACATGTTCGCCGACCGCACTTTGCCCGACCAGTACGAACGGACGCTGCCCGAAGTCTTCCCGGACTTCGCGCCCGGCAACTTCACCTTCGACGACGAGAGCGGCCAGTGGGTCTGGACGACCTTCAACAGCTACCAGTGGGATCTCGACTGGAGCAATCCCGACGTGTTCTTGGAATTCGCCGACCTCATCCTCTTTCTCGCCAACCGGGGCGTCGAGGTCTTCCGACTCGACGCCATCGCGTTCATTTGGAAGCGAATGGGCACGGACTGCCAAAACCAGCCGGAAGTTCACGCCATCACGCAAGCACTTCGCGCGGTAACGCGCATCGTCGCTCCGGCCGTGGCGTTCAAGGCCGAGGCGATCGTGGCGCCTCAGCAATTGCTGTTCTACCTCGGGCGAGGCGCGCACCACGGCAAAGTCAGCGATCTCGCGTATCACAACTCCCTGATGGTCCAAATCTGGTCGTCGCTCGCCAGCAGAGACATACGCTTGTTCGAAGCGGCGCTGAAAGCCTTTCCGCCGAAACCGACCAACACGACGTGGGGAATGTACGTACGCTGCCACGACGATATCGGTTGGGCGATCTCAGACGAGGACGCGGCGAAGGTCGGCGTGACGGGCGAAGGGCACCGCCGATTCCTGTCGGACTTTTACAGCAGCGAGTTCCCCGGAAGTTTCGCGCGCGGTCTCGTGTTTCAGCACAATCCTCGCACGGGCGACCGACGCATCAGCGGGTCGGGCGCGAGCCTCGCGGGCCTCGAGATCGCGCTGGAGCGCGGCGACGAGCACGAAGTCCACCTCGCGCTGGAGCGCCTCATGCTCGCACACGCGATCGTGCTGGGGTTCGGTGGAGTTCCCCTCTTGTACATGGGCGACGAGCTCGCCATGCTCAACGACTACGGCTATGTCGATGTTCCCGAGCACGCCGAGGACAACCGCTGGGTGCACCGTCCGCACATGGACTGGGCGCGGGCCGAGCTTCGCCATGACGAGACGACGATCGCCGGTCGGATGTACCAAGGTCTGAAGCGCCTCATCGAGGCACGCCGAAACACGCCGCACTTTCACGCGGCGGTCGAAAGCCGCGTCATCGACTCGCCCAATCCGCACGTCTTGATGCTCGAACGCGTCCACCCGCTCGGGACGCTCGTCGCAACGTACAACTTCAGCGAGCACGCGCAAGCGCTCCCGTCTTGGCCGTTGCACGCGCGAGGCCTTTCGGACGCGCTCGACCGCATCACGCGTGAGCGGCGGGTGCTGGGCGAGACGCTGGTGTTACCGCCGTACGGCCGAGCGTGGCTGACGCCTTTCGAGGACGCCAGCACCCGCTGGTGAAAAGACGATCAGTTGCCCGTCGTGGTGTTCGACGTGTCCGTGTCGTTCGAGTCGGGCGCGGACGCGTCGGTGCTGAGATCGTCTTGAGGATCGACTTTCTCGTCGGCGGTGTTGTTGCCGCTCGGCTCGCGGAAAATCGAGTCGGTCATGGGGTTACCGACTCCGCCTTCCTCGTTCACGACGTTGCCGCTGCCCGACGAATCGGTCGACGTCTTGTCGTTGCCGCCCGTGGCGCTGCCGTTCATGTCCGTTCCGGTCGTCTCGGCGTTCGTGTCGGAGCTCGAAGAGTTCGACGAGGTGTCGCCCGAGTCGGACGACGAATCGACGTCCGCGTCGCTGTTCTGCCCGGTTCCGTCGTCTTGTGACGCATCGGGCGAGCCGAGGGTGTCTTGTCCGGACGCGTCGGGATTGTTGCCGTTGTTCGCGGGATCGACGACCGTTTTGGCCGAGCCGTCCTCGGCCGTTCCCTTGTTGCTGTCGGTGGGTGAGCAGGCGACCGCTCCGAGCGACAAAATCGCCGTGAGCAGCAGCGGCAGATGGGTACGTTTGGGCATGATGTCCTCCTGCCTCGCAAGGTACGCCGAGGCGTCGCGAGGCTCGACAAAAGCGCGTGAAGGTCGCACCGCGTGCTTCTTCGGGCGAGCTTGAGCAAACGCCCAGTTTGAGCGCGTGTTAGGCTGGCGTGATTTGAGCGAGGACATCACGCGGCGCAAACTGCGGCATATCGACGCCTGCCTCGGTGACGACGTGCTGTACACCTCCAAGACGACCGGCTTCGAGACGGTTCCTTGGCCGTACCGCGCGCTGCCCGAGCTGAACCTCGGCGACGTCGACCTTTCCACGACCTTTCTCGGCAAACGGCTCGCCGCGCCCCTCTTGATCGGCGCGATGACGGGCGGCGCCGAGAAGGCGGGCCTCATCAATCGTCACCTCGCCATCGCCGCGCAGGCACTCGGCATCGGCATGATGCTGGGCTCGCAACGCGTGATGCTGGAAAACGAGCGGGCCACCGCGACCTTCGCCGTACGCTCCGTCGCGCCCGACATTCTGCTCATCGGCAACCTCGGGGCGGCGCAGCTTCTCAAGGGATACGGCGAGGAGCACGTGACGCGCGCCATCGAACTCGTTGGCGCGGACGCCCTCGCGTTGCACGCCAATCCGCTGCAAGAAGCGCTGCAACCATCCGGTGACACGAATTGGCGAGGCATCACGGCGCGCTTCGCGAGCGTCGTGCCTAGCGTTCCTTACCCGCTGATGCTCAAGGAAGTCGGTCACGGCTTGTCCGGCCGCGTCGCGAGAAGCGTCGCGCACGTCGGCTTCGCGGCGATCGACGTGGCGGGCGCGGGCGGCACGAGTTGGGCGAAAGTCGAAGAAGTCGTGCGCTTCGGTCGTGTCCTCAACCCCGACCTCACCGAGATCGGCGTGCCGACCGTGACGGCCCTGCGAGAAGTGCGCGCCAACCTTCCCGGCATGCCTCTCGTGGCGTCGGGCGGCGTGCGAAGCGGGCTGGACGTCGCGAAAGCCTTGTCGCTCGGAGCGTCGGTCGCGGCGATCGCGCGTCCCCTGCTCGCGCCCGCCCTGCGCGGTCCAGAAGCGGTCGTGGACGTCCTGTCCGAAGTCATCGACGCGTTACGCGCCGCCTTGTTTGTCGCGGGCGCGGCGAAGGTGGGCGACGCGCGAGGCCTCGGGGACGAAGCGGACTGAAAAGTCTCTGCTTCCATGAGAATCCTGTCCAATCGAAGGCTGTTCAGAGGAGGCGACTCGTCTTACAATGCTGTCATATCGGGGCTGAGCCGAAACCGATGGGGAAGTCGATTCGTTCGGCGTACGGGAGGACGGATGAGAAGCGCGCCACAACGACCGACGACGGCCACGAGCGCTCGGGGCGCCGCTCGCGACGCGTCCAAGCCGCTACGCCTCGTGCAAGTCGGCGGCGGCGACGAACGCCGCGAGTGGCTGCGCCAATCGCACCATGACGTGCACTGGGTGGGCCGCGTCGCCCCCGAGGAAAGTGACGCGGCCCTCGAGGGCGTCGCCGACTTGCCGCCCCGCTTCGATTCTCTCGAAGACGCCCTCGCGAACGTGAAGGCGGACGGCGTCCTCGTGACGTCGGAGCCAAGTCGACGCGCGACGGACGTGCGAGAAGCGCTCGATGCCGGCTTGCACGTCCTCGTGGAAAAACCCTTCGCGAGAACGATCGACGAGGCGCACGAGCTCGTTCACGTCGCTCGCGCCCGCACGTTGATCTTGGCCGTCAATCAGTACTACCGCTTCGCGCCCGCGCCGAGGTTGGCGTCGCGGCTCGTGCGTGACGCTAGCCTCGGCGCGGTCGGGGCGGTGCACGTCACGTTTCGCAGCGACCGTGGCCGCTCACTCGCCCCGGGGCAGGAAGCGACGCTCGCACCGCATCCGTTGCTGTTCGACATGGCCGCGCACCACTTCGACCTCATGTGCCTCGTCTTGGGCCGCAGCCCGCTCGAAGTGGCTTGCCGTGTCTGGAATCCGTCTTGGAGCCCCTACCTGGAAGCTGCCAACGCGTCGGCGTCCGTGCTGTTCGAAGGGGGCACGGTCGTGACGTACGAGGGCACGCTCGTGACGTCCGCGCCCCCCACGGCGCTCGGCGGCGAGTGGCGCTTGGAATGCGAGTTCGGCGAGGTGTACTTCACGAGCCGCGGAGATCGCTCTCGAGGCAGCGCGGACCGCCTCATCGTGCGCTCTATCGGCGGCCGAGCGCGCATCGTGCCGTTGCCGCGCCTCACCCACGCGGACCGAGCGGGCGTGCTCGCAGGATTCACGAATGCCGTGCGCGGCGGCGCAGAAGCGGAAACGTCGGCGACGAACAACTTCGCCAGCCTCGCGTTGTGTCTGGGCGCCGCCCATTCGGCCGCGACGGGTACGAGCGTGGTGCTGTCGGATTTCGTGGGACGTACGAACCCGCGAAACAGCGAAGCCCGTTAAACGCCGAGGTTCAGCTTCCCTGGGAAGCTGAACCTCGGCTCGAATATGCGTGTGCGCGCCGCGCCGCGTCCCGCAGTCCTGCACCACGCCTGGCTCCCTTGCGCACGGCTTGGACCCAACGGCCTTTGAGGTCGGCGATACCACGTGACGCAGCACGCTCTTCGGCTTGCCGCGCGTACGCACGATCTTAACAACCTCCTCGAATCCTTTGAAGAACTTCCTGCCAAACTCCACGCAGTGACAACAAGCTTCGAGGAGCCCGGCGAAACGAATCGAACACCCCTCGCGCTTCACGACCGACCGAGCGGCATTTCACTCGCCCGCGACAACGTCGCGAGCGGGTACGTCGCGCCTCCGCTGTCAGCCTCACTCGCTGAACCCATCCTCGATCTCTCGCACAGGAGCGCCCCATGAACTTCGGACCTATGGAAATCATCGTCATCGTGGTCGTCGCCCTCGTCATCTTCGGCCCGAAGAAGCTACCCGAACTTGGCAAGAGCCTCGGGCAGGGGATTCGCGAGTTTCGTCGCGGTACGCGCGAACTCAAGCAGGACCTCGACCTGACCGCTTCGAGCGATCCCGACAAGGCTTGACGATTTTCGCCGCCACGTTCGCTCGCCTCTCACCATCGATCCCCCAAGGAGCTTCACCATGACCGACCGTCCCATCATCCTGCCGTACCCTGACGACGAGCACGATCAACTCGACGACTTCAACGACCTCGGCTTGAAGGCCGATCTGAACATGCTTTCGCGCGCCGTCGTCGATCGTCGCCGCGTTCTCTCGCTGGGCATGGCGGGCATTGCCACGCTCGTCGCGGGCAGCATGGGCCTGTCGCGCGCCGCCGCCCTCGCGCAGAACGCCGCGAGTTGCGTACCCGCCACACCTTCCGAGACCGCCGGACCGTATCCCGCCGATGGAAGTCGCGCGTCCGGCCAAAGCACCAACGTCCTCACGCGCAGCGGCATCGTTCGCAGCGACTTGCACACGAGCCTCGGTACGAAGAACAAAGCGGCCGGCGTACCCCTCACCCTCAAGATGACCCTCGTGGACGTCAACAAGAGTTGCGCGCCCCTCGCCGGGTACGCGGTCTACGCGTGGCACTGCACGGCGGACGGGCAGTACAGCATGTATACCTCCGACGTCATCGGCGAGGACTATCTGCGCGGCGTGCAAGCGACCGGCAAGGACGGCACGCTGACGTTCACGACGATCTTCCCGGGCTGCTACGCGGGTCGCTGGCCGCACGTTCACTTCGAGGTGTTCCCGACCGTCGCGTCCGCCACGGCGGCGCGCAGCCAAGTGCTGACCTCGCAGATCGCGTTGCCCGAAACGACGTGCCGCGCCGTGTACGCGACGCCCGCGTACGGCGAGAGCTCGCGAAACCTCACGGGGACGTCGCTGGAGCGCGACATGGTATTCCGTGACGGGTACGCGTCGCAGATGGCGAAAGTCACAGGCGACGCCAGCAAAGGCTACATCGCCACCATCACCGTCGGATTGGCGCGCTGAGCGCAAGCGATACCTACGGGCCGGACGACCAAGCGCTCGCGTTGCCCGACATCTCGGGGCAAGCGTGACGCTGCGTGCGGCTCGCCCTTTCGAAGGTGCCCGTACCGTTCGTACTCGGTACGGGCACCATGCGTTGGCCGGAGGGACGTTCGCGTACTTGGCGGTGTTGCCCTCGGCAGTGCGGTTCCTGCTGGACTTCTTGTGCCCGTGAACCCGAGGTGGACGAGTTTGGACGCGCAGGGGTGACGCCCCTGGCGACATTCGGGCTCGACGAGTGGTGGCGCCGGTAATTTTGGTGGTGACCCCGATGACGGAACCGCGGAGCTGGGCGCGGACGAGCGTCCTGCTTTGCCGACCTTCCTCGTGGAGCCGTGCAAAGCGCTGGGGCTTCCATGCGGTAGGCGCAATCGCCCAGTCTTCCTTCGCCATTCCCCCATTCCGCACGCATCCCGCACCGGGCATGCTGAAGGAGCGCCCTACGGCGCAGGAAGGCCACCATGAACGGAAACGACATCACCGCCCTGGGTTTCAGGGGCAAGGCCATCGGCCTCGCCCTCGACGCCGCCCGTGAACGCGCGAAAACGGGCGTGACCAACCGCGACGTCCTCACCGAGCTCGCGCACGTTCAGCATCATCCCGAGAGCTTCACCGACGATCCCGACTACGCCGCGCTCGCCCGCGAACTCCTCGGGCAACTGGCGAAAGTGCCCGACGCCTTGCGCGACCGGCCCCTCGCCTACCGCCAGTGGGGTGAAGACCTCATCGAAGAGGGTGCTCGCGCGCAGATGGACACGGCGATGCGCTTGCCGGTAAGCGTGGCGGGCGCGTTGATGCCCGACGCGCACTTCGGCTACGGTCTGCCCATCGGCGGAGTCCTCGCCACCGACAACGCCGTCATTCCTTATGGAGTCGGCGTCGACATCGGGTGCTCGATGAAATTGAGCGTGCTGCCCATCGAGCAGCTCTCCCGCGAGGAGGAGGCGCGCCTGCTGCGCCGCAACACGCGCTTCGGCGCGGGCGGCTCGTGGGAGCGTAAGGTCAGACCCGACCACGACGTCCTCGACGAGGACACCTGGGACGAGTTTCCGCTGCTGCGACAACTGCGAGACAAAGCCGCCGAGCAGATCGGCACCTCGGGCTCCGGCAACCACTTCGTGGAGTTCGGCACGCTCACCATTGACCGGCCCGACCTGGGCCTCGAACCGGGTGAGTACGTCGCGTTGCTCTCGCATTCGGGCTCGCGCGGCTTCGGCGCGCAAGTCGCCGGGCACTACACCCGGGTCGCGCAGAACCTTCACCCGAAGCTCGATCCGGAGGCGCGCAAGCTTGCTTGGCTCGACTTGGACCGCGAGGAAGGCGAGGCGTACTGGACTGCGATGGAGCTCGCCGGACGGTACGCACTCGCCAACCACGAGGTCATTCATCAGCGAATCGCGCAGACGCTCAAGGTCACGCCGCTCGTGACGGTCAGCAACAGCCACAACCTCGCGTGGAAGCAGCGGTTTTCCGACGGACGAGAAGTCGTCGTGCACCGCAAGGGCGCGACGCCCGCCGCACACGGCCAGCTTGGCATCATTCCCGGCAGTATGGCCGATCCGGGCTTCGTGGTGCGCGGGCGCGGCAACCCGGCGGCCTTGGAGAGCGCTTCGCACGGTGCGGGCCGTCAAATGGGCCGCAAGCAAGCCGAGCGGGAACTCGATCGCGCGGCCGTCACACGCTACTTGGAAGAGCGCGGAGTGACGCTGCTTGGCGGTGGGGTGGACGAAGCGCCGCAAGCGTACAAGCGCATCGAGGAGGTTATCGCCCGCCAAGCGGACCTCGTGGACGTCGTCGCGAAGTTCACGCCGAGGGTCGTGCGAATGGACACGGGCAAGGAAGACATCTGAGCTCTTCTCCTTTTCTTCACTTCTAAGCGCACCTCAACATCCCGGCGAGGTGCGCTAACGCTTGTCAAGACAAGTGGGCCGAAGATGAGGCAGCGAGAAGCAGGGCTTTTCGCGGAAATCGGAGGACGCCATGAACTCAGAGAACATCCGCGAGCACATGATGGTTCACGCCAAGGGCGATGGACAGATGATGGGCGCCAAGGGCGTGCACGTCGGGACCGTCGACAAGGTCGAAGGCAGCTTTATCAAGTTGACGAGGAACGACTCGCCCGACGGCCAGCATCACTACATTCCGATGACTTGGGTGGAGAGCGTGGACGACAAGGCCGTGTACCTCTCGAAGAGCGAGCAGGACGTGCGCCGCGAGTGGACGACGGACATGCAAGGCGGCATGAGCGCGGACGGTTCCACGAACGACGGCGCGATTTCCGACGAGGAGCGCATGGACCGCGCGGCCCAAGCGGGCAACTACGGCGCGTTCGGCCAGGGCGAGCATCGGCAGGCAACGACGCGTGAGGAAGCCGAGGCGGCCTTCTCCGGCATGACGGGAAGCGGCGACGCTCAGCAAGGCATGCAAAGTGGAATGTCGGGCATGCAAGGCACGATGATGTCGACGTCCGGCGCGATGGGCGCTTCGGACATGGGCGGTGCGACGGGCATCGAGCATATCGGTACGGCGGGCATGGGGCGCGACGCGGACATGAGCGGCATGGCGGCGGGCAGTGGCGGCGCGATGCTCGGGTCCATGGCGAGCGGCTCGGAAGGTGCGGGCCTGTCGACGTCGAGCATGAGCTCGATGGGCAGTACGGACGCGGACACGACCGGGATGGGCTTGGGCGCGGGCGGCTCGATGGGCGGCCCGAGCTTGGGCGGCGCGGGCATGGCGACGAGCGGCACGGGCCAGATGGGCATGTCGGGCATGCAAGACCGCGGCATGGGCGCCATGAGCGACATGGACAGCCTCACGAGCAGTGGTGGCCCGCGCATGAGCGACGACGAGATCGCCACGACGGGCGCGTCGTCTCCGATGGGCGACGCGAGCACGAGCGGAATGCTGTCGAGCGGCACGGGACGCATGGACGACGGCGACCGTCAAATTGGCGGAATGACCGACTCGTACGCGAGCGGCTTCGACAACAACTCCACCGACCGCTCCATGATGAGCGGCGCGGGCGGCATGGGAGGACGCATGGACGACCGGAATTCGGCGACGGGCATGAGCGGCAACAGCTCCATGACGAACGAAGGCGGCGTGGTCGGGCAAGGACGCGACAGCGCGGACCTCGCCAACGGCGGCGACGTGCAAGGGATGGACGCGTACGACAACTCGTACAGCGGCGGCTCGGCGGCCATGCCGCGTGCGGGCGGCAGCGCGGCGCAACCGAGCGACACCATGAACACGAACCTCGATGCGGCCTTGCTGGGAAGCGACTTCGACCGTGACAGCATGGGAATGGGCGTGGACGGCACCACGCCGAGCGACACGACGTCGTCGAACACCAGCGATTCGACACGCTCCACGGACTCGTCTCGCAACGACCGCTAATCTTCACGAAGCCGAGGGGCCGTTCGGTCCCCCGGCTTAACCTTTGTTGAGGAGACGGTCACCTCGCTCGCGTTCCCTCAGGCCTAGACTCGAGCCATTCTGGCCCTACTTCTCATGAGTGCGGTAGCATCATGAGAGCGGGAACCGCGAGGCGCGGAACCACGTACGTTTCATCGGTGGCTTGATTTTTTTGGAGGAGGCATTTCATGGATACCAACGTCAGCAACAACGAACGGCTCATCTCGGCGCTTGGCGGTGGCGTGCTCGCCTTGCTGGGCTTGCGGCGCGGCGGTCTCGGCGGCATCGTGCTCGCGGCGGCGGGTAGTTACCTCATCTTCCGTGGCGCGACGGGACACGATCCCGCGTATCAAGCGGCGGGCATGAACACCGCGACGGCGACGAGCGCCACCAACAAGCCGATCTTCGTCGAGCACAGCATCGTTGTGGACAAGCCCGCTCAGGAAGTCTACGGGTACTGGCGCAAGCTCGAGAACTTGCCCAAGATCATGAGCCACTTGGAAAACGTCACGGAGCTCGACGAGCGCCGTTCGCGTTGGGTCGCCAAGGCGCCTCTTGGCACGCACGTCGAGTGGGAAGCCGAGATTGTGAACGACAAGCCGGGCGAGCGCATCGGTTGGCACTCCTTGCCGGGCGCGACGGTCGACAACGCGGGCAGCGTGCAGTTCGAGAGCTTGCCGGGCGGCAGCACGCGCGTGCACGTCGCGCTGTCGTACCGCCCGCCGGCCGGTCAGCTCGGCGCAGCCGTCGCGAAGCTTTTCGGTGAGGAACCCAGCGTGCAGATCGCGGACGATTTGCAGAACTTCAAGAAGACCTTCGAAAGCGGTCAAGCGCAAGCGATCGCCAGCGGCAACTGATCTAGAGCCCCAAGGGACGGCCAGCGCGAACGCTGGCCGTCCTTTCACGTCTCCAGGGCAAAGCTGGTACCGTGCCTCTCGTGCCTCAAGACGCGATTTCCTTCCTGCAAGACCTCATCCGCATTCACGCCTTGTCCACGGGCGAGCACGACATCGCCGCGCGTGTTCTCGACGAGTGGCGCGTCCTCGCGTTCGACGACGTTCGGCTCGACGAGGTCGGCAACACCCTCGGCCTCGTGAAGGGCCGCGAGGAGGGTCCCGCGTGGCTGTTGCTCACCCACCTCGATCACGTGCACGAGGGGGACGAGTCCTTGTGGCCCCACCCGCCGTACGAGGGCGTCTTGCACGACGAGCGCGTCTACGGGCGCGGCGCCGTCGACATCAAAGGGCCGCTCGCCGCGCAGACATACGCGCTCGCGTCCCTGCTTCGAAATGGCAAGCGGCCTCGCCGTGACGTGTGGATCGCCGCCGTCGTCGAAGAGGAGATCGGCGGTCGCGGCGCGTCGCACCTCGTCGCGAATGCACCCGCGCCCATCGGCGGTGTGATCGTTGGCGAGCCTTCCGGCAATCGCTTGATGTTGGGGCACCGCGGGGTCGCTCACGTGCGCGTGCGTCTCGCAGGTCGGGCGCACCACGCGAGCTTGTCGCTGCCCGACAATCCCCTGTTCGCGCTCGGCGAGTTGCTGCGTCGAGTGCAGGCCGTGCAACTTCCCACACACCCTGTCGTCGGTCGTTCCACCCTCACGCCAACGCAAGTCACGACCGATTCCGGAAGCGAGAACCTCACGCCGAACACGGCGACGGTCGTGCTCGATTGGCGTCCGAGCGAAACCGAAGAGCAGATGCGCGCCACGCTCGCCGAGTTGCTCGACGGTCTGCCCGCCGAGGGCGAGGTACCGCCGATGTGGTCGACGCAGAACACGCCTGGCTTCGCGACGCCGCCATCTCACCCGCTCGTCGCGACGGTTCTTCCGTACGCGCAGCCGCTCATGCTGGGCGAAGCCCCTGGCATCTGGTCGTTCGCGACGGATGGCCGCTACACCGCTGAAGCTGGATGGCCCACGGTCGGATGGGGACCCGGCGACGAAAAGCTCGCGCACACCGTACGCGAGTCGATCGGTGTGCGCGAGCTTGAAGACCACGTGGAGGCACTTTCACGCCTGCTGTTCGATCAAGCTCCTTGAGCGTCCTTCAGCTGGATTTGTAAGGGTTGTACGTCCTCGCGGTCCACGTACTCGGCGGCGTAAGGATAGCGCTCGTGCCACGCCGCCCATCCTTCTTCGGGGTAAGCACGGCGCGCTTCGGGCGCGAAGAGTTCGACGGCTTCGCGCTCCAAGTCCTCGAACGGACGAGGAATCACCTCGATCTTTTCGAACGCCGGATGCTCGTTCCAGCGAATCAGGCGTCCCGAGCCGCCCCACGGGTCGTCGCAGGCCCACAAAATGCGGCCCACTCCGACCATGCCGCTCGCTCCGCCGCACATGAGGCAAGGTTCGAGCGACGTGTACAGCGTGTACTCCTCGGCGTTCTCGAGGCGCCCGAGCTGAAAGTAGATGTCCATCTCGGCGTGCGCGAAGCTCGCGTCGCCGATGTGTCGCTCTTGAACGTCCCAAGCCTCTTTCACTCGGTTGCGTCCTCGCGCGAGCACTCGGCCTTGCCCGTCGACGAGCACCGCCCCGACAGGCGACGAGCCGTGCTGGGGCGATTCTCTCGCCAAGTTGAGGGCTTCTTTTAAATATTGGTAGTCGTACGGGCGCAACTCTGGCATATCGTCACGCTACGCAGGGTCGAACTCGTCAGCGCGAGAATCGGCTCAAGGCGACTTGGGGCTTCCCATGGCGCTTACAGTGAGGATTCGAATACAAAAGCATGTCCCCCAGCGTTGGCTGGGGGACAGTGGATGTGTGTTGCAAGGTGGGTGAGGAAGCGCTTTAGAAAGGAGGTGATCCAACCGCACCTTCCGGTACAGTTACCTTGTTACGACTTCACCCCAGTCATCGCTCACAGCCTAGACGCCTGCCTTT